>JAEZKB010000291.1 GCA_023415605.1 Pseudomonadota bacterium | reverse complement strand
GCGGCGTCGCCAACGACGTGTGGAGCGTGCGCGTCCGTGGCCAACTCGCAGTCGGCCGCTTGGGCAAGCGCGGCGACGCGGATCTCGGCTGGGAGACCAGCCTGCTGCAGCACCTCGAGCAGCAGGGCATGACAGTGCCGGCGCCGATCCCCACCACCGACGGCCGCCTTTTCGCCAATGGGCTGGTGGTGATGAAATATGTTCCCGGCGGACCGCCACAGACCGCCGAAGACTGGCGGCGTGTTGCGGCGACACTGCGGGATCTGCACCGGCTGACCCGCAGCTGGCCGCAGCGGCCCGGCTGGCGCTCCTCGCTCGACCTGCTGACCGCCGAGACCGGCACGCGCATCAACCTTGGTGCCATGCCGGCCGAAGCTGTGGCGCGCTGCCGCGCTGCCTGGGCCCGCCTTGCCGGACACGAGACCTGCGCCGTCCATGGCGACCCCAACCCGGGCAACATCCGCATGACCGCCGACGCCGTGGCGCTCATCGACTGGGACGAAGCCCATGTCGATGTGCCCGAGATCGACCTCGGTGCCCTGCCCGGCAACGCCGCCGCCTTCGACGCCGCGACCATCGATGCGGCGACGCAGGCTGCCACCGCCTGGCAGGCGGCCGTGTGCTGGAAGGACGACTATGCCGTGCGCAAGCTTGCAGAAGTGTGGCCGGTCGAACGCTAGGCCGGCACGTAGGTCAGCAGCACCACGTCTTCGCCCATAGGCTCACTGGATTCGAGGCGGAGGCGGGGTGTGGGCCCGGCAAAGAAGGGGTCTCCCTTTCCCAGCACCACGGGGTGGAGATAGATGCGGTAGGCGTCGATGAGCCCCCATTCGATGAGGCTCTTGGCAAGCACCGGACCACCGACTTCGATGTCGCCCTCGTGCTCGGCCTTGAGCTTGCGCACCGCAGCCTCGACATCGCCATCGACGAGCGTGGCATTGGGGCCTACCGAGGTCAGCGTCTTTGACACCACCCATTTGGGCACCTTGCGCCAGGCATCGGCGAACGCGCGCTCGGCTTCGTTCCCGTGGGTTTGCTGCTGGTCCCAGTAGGCCATGATCTCATAGAGCTTGCGACCGTAGAGGCTGCCGGTGAGGCCGCGCGTCTGCTCGATGAAGTGCTGGAACAGCTTCGGACCCGGCGCGAACTTGTCGTAATCCACATAGCCATCCAGCGACTGGTTCATGCCAAAGACGAGCCTGGCCATCGAGTCTTCCTCCACGTGATTTTTCTGTTCGAGAATGCTAGCAGTGCGGCTCCGGACAAAACCACCCCTAGTTTGCAACCGGTTTTACGGAGGATGCGATTGAACCGCCGACGCTCCGGATGCCCGATCAACCTGACGCTCGAAGCTTTCGGCGACCGCTGGAGCCTTATCATTCTCCGCGACGCCATGTTCGGCGGGCGGCCACGCAGCTTCCGTTCCTTCCTCAACGAGAGCCTCGAGGGCATCGCTTCGAACATCCTCAGCGACCGGCTGCAGCGGCTGACGGCCAATGGCCTGCTGTCGCGCGGCTCCGACCCCACGCACAAGCAGCGGGTAGTCTATAGCCTCACCGAAAAGGCCATCGATCTGGTGCCGCTGATGGCGACCATGGGCAGCTGGGGCATGCGGTACACCAATCCCTCCCCCGAACTCACCCCACGCGCCCGGCTGCTCGAAGAAGGCGGTCCGCAACTCTGGGCCGAGTTCATGGCCGAGCTCCGGCACCTGCATCTCGGCGAACCCCCGCCGCCGGTCTCCGCCCTCGAAAAGATGAGCGCCGCCAGCCAGGCCGTGATGGCCTGAGCGGTTGCGGATCAGTTCGCGCCTCGACTACGGTCCGCGCCTGATCTGGAGATGCGCATGCGGAAGATGATGACGGCCGTGCTCGTACTGCTCGCGGCGACGGGCGCGACAGCAGCGGCGGAATGGACCTATGAGGACGGCAGCGTGCCCATCGCCTATTTCGACAATGGCGCGGCGCAGTTCCAGTTCGCCTGCCGCGGCGGCGATCTCGCCATGGGCTTCTGGGTCCGCGCGCCGCACAAGCAGGTCGCCGGCGCCAGCGCCATGAACCTTGCCATCACGCCGGACCCGGCCGAGGGCAGCAGCGTCTCCGCCACGGGGACGAGCTACGCGCCGGACATGCCGCTGATCCACAGCGACGGCAGCTCGGTGATCGTTCGCGGCCCGGTGGCGCGGCAATGGGCCAAGATCGCGCAGGGCGCCAAAGCGACCATTCGCGTCGCCTATGTCCGCCCCAAGTCGAGCGGGGGCATGGACGTGTTCGACACCCATGCATTCGGCGCCAAGGGCTCCTCCGCTGCCATCAAGCAGGTTCTCGACCGCTGCGGATGAAGTCGGCAAGATTTGCCGCCACGGCATGAATCTGCCGGGCCACTGCGAGACTGGCGAACAGCATCGACGCGATAAGCCATTGAATCCCCAGCAAAACCTGGACTGGCACGGCACGTGCAAGGAACGGGTTGGATCAATGTGTCTTTCGAGGCCGCGTACGTGTCCGTTACAGTCGGGTTCAGCCCAGTCGCCCCGGGCAACAGCATGGTCACCACCGGTGTCGCCGCGGGCGCAGCCGAAGAGGAAGGCGGCGCCCCAACGGGCTTCGTCGACGCGCTCCTGGCGATGCTGGCGCAGAGCTTGACCGGCGGCGAATTGCCGGCCGGCGGCGGGCAGTCTGCGGGCGGCGACACCGGCGGCGGCAATCCGCCTCCGGCCTCGCAGATGGCGAACCTCGTCGACGTCGACCTGGCACTCGATGCCGCGCTGACCGTTCCCACCACGTCGCCCGACGTCACCGCAACCGCTCCGGTGACGCCGGACGCCAAGGCCCTGCTCAAGGACCTGACGGCAGCGCTCGCCGCCATTGATGAGGCGGTTAAGAACGGCCAGCCGGTCGACCCGGCGCTCGAAAAGAAGCTCAACGAGACGATCGATGCCATCGCTGCGCTGCTGGGCGTTCCCGTACCGCAGCAGCCGATCGTCTCGCTGCAACCGAGCACCGGCGAAAATCTCGCAGCCAATGTCGATCTCGACGGCAATCTCATCATGGAGAACAAGCCGCTTCCGCCGGGCTACGAACTCCCAGAAACCGGTGATGACGCTGCAGCGAAGCCCGACACCAAGCTGGCCGATGACTTCCTCAAGGCCGTCGAAGCCGTCAAGACGCCGGTGATCGAGGAAGAGCCGGCCGTCGATGAGACCGGCAAGCCCAAGCCGAAGGCCGAGGGTGAGGCCATTGACGCCGAAACCCCGATCGGCAAGCTCGTCACCAAGCTGACCGAAGTCGCCGAGAGGCTCGACGGAAAGCTGCCCGAGGTGAGCGCCAAGCTCGAAGCGCTGGCGCAGAAGCTCGCCAGCCAAACCATAGACCCTGAGACCGTCGCCAAGATCGCAGCCGGCATAGATGTCGCCGATCTCGACGCGCTGCTGGCGCCCAAGCCTGAGGCGGCAAAGCCCGCTCCGGCTCCGGCACAGTTCACGACGCCGGTCCTGCCCACGCCAGCCGCTGTCGCCGTGCCGCCCCCCAAGCAGGCGACCGACGCCGTCAAGACCGAGCCGCTGGCAACCGCCAAGGAACCGGAACTGGCCAAGCCGGAAGACAAGCCGGTCGCCAAGGACACCAAGCCGGCCGAACGTCCCGAGGTCGACAACAAGCCGCGCGAGCGCAACAGTTTCGCTGCCCACCTCGCCGAGACCCGCGCCGAAAAACTCGCCGACCAGCAGCAGGCGCAGCCAACCCAGGCTGCCGCGGCGCAGGTCAAGACCGATATGGGTGTGGTTGCCCCCAAGGCCGTGCACGCCGCCTATCAGGCGCCGGTGCAGCAGATCAACATGCCGCAGGTGGCCTTCGAGGTCGTCCGCCAGTTCAGCCAGGGCGCCTCGCGCTTCCAGATCCGCCTCGACCCGCCCGAACTCGGCCGCATCGACGTGCGCATGCAGGTCGATGGCGACGGCAATGTTCATGCCCGCATGACGGTCGAACGCGCCGAGACCCTCGACCTGATGCAGCGCGACCAGCGCTCGCTGGAAAAGGCGCTGGCCCAGGCTGGCCTCGACAGCGGCAAGACCAACCTCGAATTCTCGCTGCGCCAGAACCCCTTCGCTCGCGATGGGCAGGGCCAGCAGCAACAGCAGAACGGTCACAATCCGTTCCTGCGCGATCGCAATACAGGCGTCGACGAGACGGCCGAAATCGCATCAACCACCACCCAGTATCGCGGCTTGGCTTCGGCCAGCGGCGTGAACTTGTTCGTCTAGGAGGTTTCCATGGCAATCAACGGCGTCAGCGGCTCGAGCAATACCAGCGCGCTCACCGGCTCGCGGCAGGGCATTGCCGACAATTTCGACACGTTCCTGCAGATCCTGACCACGCAGTTGCGCAACCAGAACCCGCTCGACCCGCTGGACACCAACCAGTTCACCCAGCAGCTGGTGCAGTTCACCGGCGTCGAGCAGCAGCTCAAGACCAACCAGTTCCTCGAAGCCATGATGCTGGCCAACCAGAATGCCGGCTCGTCGCAGGCGGTTGGCTATATCGGCAAGGAAATCACCGCCTCTGGTGTCAAGAGCGAGCTGACCAGCGAGGGCGCCCGCTGGCACTTCGCCGTCGACGAGCCGGCGCAGATCACCGTGCAGGTCAAGGACCAGAACGGCAACGTCGTGTTCCAGAAGGAAGGCAATGTCGCCAAGGGCGAAAGCGTCTTCAACTGGGACGGTGTCGGCTCCGACGGGAAGGACAAACCCGACGGCACCTATTCGATCAACATCCAGGCCCGCAATTCCAACGGCCAGCTAATCGATGTCGCCACCGAAATGACCGGCGAAGTCACCGGCGTCGATCTGACCGGCTCCGAGCCGGTCCTGATCGTCGGCAGCGCCCGCGTGAACATGTCGGCCGTCTTGTCGGTCCGCGCCAAGTCGGCCACGCCGCCCGCGGAGACCTAAGGCCTACTCCGCCAGAGGCATGCCGGTCGGCAGTCCGTCCATGCTGGTGACGTTCTTTTCCTTCCAATAGGCCTCGATCCCGTCGGGGCCTTTGGCTTCGGCCCAGCGGTCCATGGTGTCGCGCTCTTCGCGGTAGTCGAAGAGCGGCACGCCATAGCCGCATGAGGTCTTGACCAGATCGAAGTCGAGCCAGACGATCTGCCGGGCGCCCAGCGGCTCCGCATCGGCGAAGAGTTCCTCGAGGAGCCGCGCATAGTCCTCTGATCCGCGATGGATCACCCTGCCCCGGCCATAGAGCCGGAGGATGAGCGGTGGGCCGTCGACGGCACAGAACATGATGGTCATGCGCCCATCCGCCAGCAGGTGCGCCGAGGTCTCGTTGCCGCTGCCGGTGCGATCGAGATAGCAGGCCGAATTGTCGCCAGTGACGCGGAAATAGTCGGTCGAGCGAGGCGAGATGTTGATCCGCGTGCCGGCCGCCGCCGAAGCGGTGAAGAACATGTGCTGGCGGCCTATGAACTCGCGGTGATGCGCCGTCAGCGCCGGAAAGTCCTTGGCCATTGCGTCCTCCTGGAGCCGTATCAACTACCCCGCTAGGCAGCCCGGCGGCCACTCTGCTTTCGGCCTAGACAATAGAGATTGCCGCAGCAGACTTAACCACTTGTAAGTTTTCGCTTCACCCAATTTTAAGCGCGTTGGGCTAGGGTTCACGGGTGGTCAGTTTGAGTAATGAGTAGATGACCGTTCAAATGCGTCCTCGCGTAAAATACGTGATCGGCCCGGATGGAAGTCCGTTGACGATCGCGGACCTGCCGCCGAAGAATACACGGCGCTGGGTCATCCGTAGAAAGGCCGAAGTTGTTGCCGCCGTTCGCGGTGGGCTGCTGAGCCTCGAAGAGGCTTGCGCTCGTTATACGCTGAGCGTCGACGAGTTCCTCAACTGGCAGGCTGCCATCGACAAGCATGGTCTTGCCGGGCTGCGGACAACCTGGATTCAGCACTACCGCGAAGGCTGACAGAAGTCGCCCCTTCGACGAGTTTCGGAACCCGCCCCGGCCCTGCCGCGGCGGGTTTCGCGCTTACGGCGTCTCGGCCGTAAGCCACGGCGCCCCCGCCGGCCGCTGCTGCATCGCCGCGTAGAAGGCGCTGACCGCCGGCAGGTCCTTGCGCTCGAACGGCGTCGAGAACCACCGGTGCACCGACAGCGTCAGGGCGATATCGGCAAGGCTGAAATCCGCGCCGCACACGAAGGCTCCGGTCTTCTGCAACTGCCCCTCGAGGATTTCCATCTTCGCCGTCCACTTGGCGATGGAGTCTTTGATCCGCTCGGCATCGGTATAAGCCGGATGCTTGCGCATCAGCGCATAGACCGCATAGCCCCAGGTCGGGTTGAGCTCGCCCAGCTGCCAGAACAGCCACTGCTGCACCAGCGCGCGCGCCTGGAAGTCGGCCGGCAGCAGCCCCGAGCGGTGCTTGCGCGCCAGGTAGCAGATGATCGCGTTGCTCTCCCACAGCACGAAACCGTCGTCGACGATCACCGGCACCTGCGCGTTGGGGTTGAGGGCGAGGAACTCGGGCACGTTCGGGTCGCGCAGCGGGTTGCCCCAATCCTCGCGCTCGAATGGCACGCCGATCTCATCGGCCGTCCAGATCACCTTGCGCACATTGATCGAGGTGACGCGCCCCAGCAGCCGCAGCTTGCTCATCTTCATCCTTCCCTAACGATACCCGGCAGGAACTGCCGCCTTTTCGCATTTTGCGACAGCTCGTTAATACCTTCTTTACCATCCGCTAGGTAATTTTTGCCTATGGGGGTGACCGGTT
>JAEZKB010000332.1 GCA_023415605.1 Pseudomonadota bacterium | reverse complement strand
GCTGGCGACGACCAACCGCGTGGTGATCGCCGGCGAAGTGCGCGTGCCCGAAACGCTGCTCAAGAAGGGCAAGGACGGCAAGGTGCTGACCGATGCCGCCGGCCATCCGGTGGTCAACCCGTCGAAGTTTAAATCGACCGCCCGCAAGGCCATCAAGGCCATCGGCTACGAGCAGTCCGGCTTCCACTGGCAGAAGTGCAAGATCGACGTGCTGCTGCACGGCCAGTCGGCCGATATCGCGCAAGGCGTCGATGAGAAGGGCAACAAGGACGTCGGCGCCGGCGATCAGGGCATCATGTTCGGCTACGCCAGCCGCGAGACCCCGGAACTGCTCCCTGCCCCGATCTACTACGCCCACAAGATCCTGGAAGTGCTGACCGAGGCCCGCAAGGCCGGCGAGGGCGATGCCAAGAAGCTCGGCCCCGATGCCAAGAGCCAGGTGACCGTCAAGTACGAAAACGGCCAGCCGGTCGGTGTCACCCAGATCGTCGTCTCGACCCAGCATGTCGATGAAAAGCTCTCGTCTGACGACGTCAAGAAGATTATTACCCCCTATGTGCTCAAGGCGCTGCCCGAGGGCTGGGTCACCAAGGACACCGTCTGGCACGTCAATCCCACCGGCAAGTTCGTGGTCGGTGGCCCGGATGGCGACGCCGGTTTGACCGGCCGCAAGATCATCGTCGACACCTATGGTGGGGCGGCCCCACATGGTGGCGGCGCCTTTTCGGGCAAGGACCCGACCAAGGTGGACCGCTCGGCCGCCTATGCGGCGCGCTACCTCGCCAAGAATGTGGTTGCCGCCGGTTTGGCCGATCGCGCTACCATCCAGTTGAGCTACGCCATCGGCGTCGCCAAGCCGCTCTCGGTCTATGTCGACCTGCACGGCACCGGCAAGGTGGAAGAAGCCAAGCTCGAAACCGTGCTGAGCGAGGTCTTCGACCTTTCGCCGCGCGGTATCCGCAACCACCTGCAGCTCAATAAGCCGATCTACGCCAAGACCTCGGCCTACGGCCATTTCGGCCGCAAGCCGGGCCGCGACGGCAGCTTCTCGTGGGAAAAGACCGACCTCGTCGGTGCGCTGAAGGCCGCCGTCAAGGCCGCCTGATCGGAGCATCGTCGACCGACATATGGAGCGTCCGGTTCGCCGGGCGCTCCTTTGCTTTTGCCCCCATGCTTGCTATTGGCCGGGGATGCCTGCGAAATCCGACAACGCCGATATCCGCCACCACCCGCTCAACGTCTCCGGCGAGCAGCGGGCGTTCTTCGGCCGGCGGTCGGGGAAGCGATTGCATAAGGGACAGGATCAGCTGTTCCGGGAGGTGCTGCCGGCGCTCGAAATCAAGCTCGGCGAGGGCGAGGTCGATCCGCAAGCGCTGTTCGGCGGCAAGGCGGCGCGAGTGACCCTCGAAATCGGCTATGGCGGTGGCGAGCATCTGGCGCGGCAGGCGCGGCAGAACCCGGAGACGGGCTTCATCGGTTGCGAAGTGTTTTCGGGCGGCATCGCCAAGCTGTTGCAGCACATCGATGAGCAGGCGCTCGAGAACGTGCGCGTCTTCACCGACGATGCACTGAAGCTGCTGGTCAAGCTGCCCGCGGCCTCAATCGACGAGGCGTACCTGCTCTATCCCGATCCGTGGCCGAAGACGCGCCACCACAAGCGTCGCTTCATTTCGCCGGTGACGCTGGGCGAACTGGCGCGGGTATTGAAACCTGGGGCTATCTTCCACTTCGCGTCCGATATCGAGGACTATGCCAACTGGACGCTGGCGCATGTGCTGCGCTCGCCAGACTTCGATTTCGATGCTGGAACGCCGGGCAGCTGGTTCGAGCCGTTCCCCGGCTGGGAACCGACCCGCTACGAGGAAAAGGCGCGGCTGGAGGGCCGTCTCATCAGCCATTACCTCAATTTCACACGCCGGTAAGCTGCGCGGCATCGGCGACTCTGCATAAATTAATAAGTGTACATACGATTTGGGCTGGAAAATTCCCAGGCCTGAACCATATGGCACCATGTGAAGGCGCGGAGCGATCCGTCGGCCATGCACGGAGCGTTAGACTTGCCTACCCCATCGCGTCAGCCGGCCATCGCGGCACCTTTCGATGAATTGCTCACCGTCAAGAGCGGGAAGTGGACCATGTCGGTCATCCTGCACCTGCGCGGGCAGACTCAAAGATTCTCGGAATTGCGACGAGGGATACCTGGCATTTCGCAGAAGGTGCTGACCATGACGCTGCGGACGCTCGAGCGAGACGGCTTCGTCTCACGCACCTCCTATGCGACCATCCCGCCGCGCGTCGACTACGCGCTCACCGAACTGGGCAATGAAGTGCTGCGGGTCTTTGAGGCCTGGGAAGACTTTTCGCACCGCCACTGGGCCCATGTGCTGGCCTCGCGCCAGCGCTTCGACGAGTCGATCGGCGAAGAGTCTCACCCCGTCCAACCGACACTCAACCGCGCCAGTCGGTAGAGGTTGGGGAGGTGCCGGGCCAACTGGGCCCGGC
>JAEZKB010000289.1 GCA_023415605.1 Pseudomonadota bacterium | reverse complement strand
CCGTTCTGACCCTAACCTGGGCAAGTGATTTGACCGATACCACCCTAGCCGAGACCGGCACCCGGCCGGCTGTCTCGTCGCGCAACGTCGTTTCGATGCGCAACGTGTCCAAACTGTTCTCCAATGGCACGCTGGCGCTCAAGGGCATGTCGCTCGATGTCCGGCGCGGCGAATTCCTGTCTCTGCTCGGCCCCTCGGGCTGCGGCAAGTCGACGGCACTTCGCATTATCGCGGGCCTCGGCGAAGCTTCGAGCGGCACCATAGACTGGCCCTCGAGCCAGCTCGACAGCCGCGGCAAGCCCAAGGGCGATATCGGCTTCGTGTTCCAGGAACCCACGCTGATGCCGTGGGCGACGGTGTTCGACAATGTCTATCTGCCGCTCCGCCTGAGCGGGGTGAGCAAGTCCCAGGCCCGGCCACGCATTGCGGAAGTTCTGAACTCCGTCGGCCTGAGCGATTTCCACAAGGCCTACCCACGCGAACTTTCGGGCGGCATGAAGATGCGCGTCTCGATTGCCCGGGCGCTCGTGACCAAGCCAAAGCTGCTGCTGATGGACGAGCCCTTCGCGGCGCTCGACGAAATCACCCGCCAGAAGCTCAATGACGACGTGCTGCGCCTCTGGCGCGAGACAGGAATCACGGTGATCTTCGTCACCCACTCGGTGTTCGAGAGCGCCTTTCTCTCCAATCGCATCGTGGTGATGCGCGCCCGGCCCGGACAAGTCTACTCGGACCTGCCGATCAAGACCTCGCTGACGCGCGACTCCCACTACCGCACCTCCGAGGAATATCGGGCCACAACCGATACGGTGTCGCGCGCCCTGCAGGAAGCCATCGAGATCGGAGCGGCCGGCAAATGACCGACGCAACCGCAAAATCCTCCGAAGCCGGCACCGACAGCGCCGTCGCTATCGTCATCAACCGGACGAGTCCGGTCGAGCGCGTGCTGCGCGTGGTCGTGCCCGTCGTCATGGTGGCGCTGGCCATCGGCCTCTGGCAGTTGCACATCACCGTCAACAACGTGCCGCACTACATCATGCCGGCACCGCTCGATGTGGTGACGACGCTGTTCACCGACTGGCCGACGCTCTACCCGTCGCTGCTGGTGACACTGCGCATCACTCTCCTGGCGCTGGCGCTCGCTCTGGTGGGCGGCGTCGGCCTTGCCATCGTCCTGGTACAGTCCAAGTGGATCGAGCTGGCGATCTTTCCGTTCGCCGTCATCCTGCAGGTGACGCCGATGATTGCCATCGCGCCACTGCTGATCATCTACATCAAGGACCCGCAGACGGTTCTGCTGACCTGCGCCTTCATCGTCGCCTTCTTCCCGATCCTCTCCAACATGGTGGCAGGTCTCAAGAGCGTCGATCACAACCTGCTCAACCTCTTCGAGCTTAACGGCGCCAGCCGCTGGCAGACCCTGATCCACCTGAAGCTGCCCTCTTCGCTGCCCTATTTCGCTGCGGCTCTGCGCATCGGCGGCGGGCTGTCGCTGATCGCTGCCGTGGTGGCTGAATTCGCAGTGGGCTCGGCTGGTCGCGGCTCGGGGCTCGCCTTCCGCCTTCTCGAATCCGGCTATCGCCTCAACTATCCCCGCCTCTATGCGGCGCTGATCCTTCTGATGGTCACCGGTGTCGCGATCTTCGCACTCACCAGCTTCATCTCATGGCTGCTGCTGCACCGCTGGCACGAAAGTGCCCTCAAGCGGGAGAACTGAGGTGCCGCGGACGATCCCTGCCGATGGCCACTTCACCCTCGCCAATGCCTCGGTACCCGAGAGCGTTATGGGGAAGCCGGCCTCCGGCGCCCTCGCCCGCGTCGACATCACTATCGAGGACGGGCTGGTGACCGCCGTGACGCCGGCCGGCTCGGCGCCCGCCTTGCCCAACGTGGTGGACATGGATGGCGGCATCGTGCTGCCGGCCTTCGTCGATCTCCACACCCATCTCGACAAGGGTCATATCTGGCCGCGGCGGCCGAGCCCCGATGGCACCTGGTGGGGCGCCCTGCTGGCGGTCAACGACGACCGCACCGCCAACTGGGCCGCCGACGACGTCGAGCGCCGCTTCGACTTCGCGCTGCGCTGCGCCTGGGCGCATGGCACCGCCGCGATCCGCACCCATCTCGACTCGACTCCGCCGCAGCACGAGATTTCGTTCGCCGTGTTCGACAAGATGCGCGCACGCTGGGCCGGCCGCATCGAGCTGCAGGCGGTGTCGATCGTCGGGCCGGACGTCATGGTGGACATCGCGCAACTGCGCGAAGTCGCCCGCGTGGTGAAGGCCTATGGCGGCGTGCTCGGGGGCTCGACCGCCGTGCATGCCGAGAACCCCAAGATCATGCGCAACCTCATCGATGTCGCCGGGGAATACGGGCTCAACATCGACATCCATGCCGACGAGTCGCCCGACCCGGCTGCGACGGCGCTGCAAAGCCTGGCGGAGGCGGTGATCGAAACCGGCTATGACGGGGACGTCCTCGCCGGCCATTGCTGCGCACTGGCGTTGCATTCCGACGATCACGCGAAATACGTCATCGACAAGGTCGTCGAGGCCGGCGTCGCCGTCGTCTCGCTGCCCATGTGCAACATGTACCTGCAGGATCGGCACAACGAGAACGGGACGCTGCGCACACCGCGCTGGCGCGGCGTCACCCTGCTCAACGAGTTGAAGGCCGCCGGCGGCCGCGTCGCCATCGCTTCGGACAATACCCGCGACCCGTTTTACGCCTATGGCGATCTCGACGGCTTCGAGGTCTTGCGCGAAGGCGCCCGTATCCTGCATTTCGACCATCCGCAGGAACATGCCTTCTGCTGGGCCCGCGCCGTCGGCGCCGATCCGGCCGCCATTGGCGGCTTCACCTATGCGGCGACTATCGAGGCATCGGCACCTGCCGACCTCGTGCTGTTCTCTGCCCGCAACTGGACTGAGCTGATGTCGCGGCCGCAATCCGATCGCACCGTGCTCCGCAAGGGTACGGCGATCGACACCACCCTGCCCGACTACCGTGAACTCGACGACCTGATGGGAGCCTCCGTATGACCCTTGATGCCTTCCGCGCCGAACTCGGCGACATTCCGGTCCAGGACCATCCCCGCATCGTCCAGCAGCGCAGCCGGGACCACTACTGGTACTCGCCGGTACTCAAGGCCAAGCTCGATCACGTCACTGCCGACATCGTCGTCTCGCCGCGCTCGAACGAGGAAGTGAAGACCGTTCTTCGCGCCGCCTATAAGCACGATGTCGCCATCACCCCGCGCGGCGCCGGCACCGGCAATTACGGCCAGGCCATGCCGCTTTCCGGCGGCGCCATACTCGACCTGATGAGCATGGACAAGGTGCTCGAGATCAAGACCGATCGCGTCCGCGCCCAGGCGGGGGCCGTAATGGAAAAGATCGACCACGAGACCAAGGCCGCGGTGGGTGGCGAACTTCGCTTCCATCCCTCGACCTATCGCATGGCATCGATCGGCGGCTTCATCGCGGGTGGTTCGGGCGGCGTTGGGTCCATCCGCTGGGGTGGCCTGCGTGCACTCGGTTCGATCCTTGGCCTCAAGGTCATCACCTGCGAGGCCGAACCGCGCGAACTCGACATCTCCGGCGAGGACATTCTCAAGGTCGCTCATGCCTACGGCACCAATGGCATTATCGTCGAAGCCGAGATGCCGCTGACCACCGCGCATGACTGGGTCGACATGATCGTGGGCTTCGGCGACTTCATCGAAGCCTGCCGCTTCTCCGAAGCCGTGGCGCTGCAGGATGGCCTCCTGATCAAGGAACTGTCGCCCTGCGCAGCGCCGATCCCTGAAGCCTATTTCAACCGCCACAAGCCCTACCTCAAGGATGGGCAGTCGGTGGTGCTGCTGATGGTGGCGCCGGTCTCGGCGCCTGCCATGACGCTCTTCATCAAGCACTGGAAGGGCGACATCCGCTACCGCTCCGACGAAGTCGCCGACGACGTCAAGGCCAAACTGCCGCCGGTCTTTGAGCTGGCCTGGAACCACACCACGCTGCGGGCACTCAAGATCGACGAGTCGATCACCTACCTGCAGACCCGCTACCCCACGATTGCGCATGTCGAGAAGATCACCAAGCTCTTCGGCGACGAACTGCCCATGCATATCGAGATGACCCGGCAGGACGGCATCGTGACCTATGCGGGCCTGCCGCTCGTGCGCTACACCAGCGAGGCGCGGCTCGAGGAAATCATCCGCATCCACGAAGAAAACGACTGCGACGTCTTCAACCCGCACCGCTATACGCTCGAAGAGGGCGGCATGAAGCGGACCGACCAGAAGCAGCTCGACTTCAAGCGCCAGGCCGATCCCAAGGGCATTCTCAACCCCGGCAAAATGGTGGCCTGGGAAGATCCGAACTTCGATTTCAACGCCGGCCGTGCGTGGCTCTTCCAGGGCCTCACCCCGGTCGAGGCGGCCGAATGAAGGTTCACGTCGTCCACGCCCATCCGGTCGAGACTAGCTATAACCGGGCTCTGTTCGAGACGGTCGTGGACACGCTGAAGGCCAGGGGGCACGAGGTCGACCCGCTCAACCTCTACGACGAGGAATTCCAGGCTGTGATGAGCCGCACCGAGCGGCTCGAGTATCACGATGTGCCCGGCAATCTGACATCGCTGACCAAGCCCTATGTCGACCGCATCATGACGACCGAAGCGATGGTCTTCGTGCACCCGGTCTGGAACTACGGCTACCCGGCGATACTGAAGGGTTATTTCGACCGCATCTTCCTACCCGGCGTCGCCTTCGTGCTCGAGGGCGGCAACGGAGAGGCGGACAAGGGCACGCTCAAGCCGAACCTCAAGCACATCAAGAAAGTCGCCATGGTCACGACATATGGTGGCGATCGCTTCCGCACCATGATCATGGGCGACCCACCCCGTCGACTCGCCCGCCGCTGGCTCTGGGCTACCTTCAGCACCCTGATGCCGCCCAAATATCTCGCCCTCTACGACATGAACAACTGCACGCCCGAACGCCTGCAGGGCTTCATCGACAAGGTGCGCCGCGAAATGGAGCGGTGGTGAGACGGTAGGTCCCTTCGGGGCCAAAGGCACCGCAGCGTCGGGCGCTGAACGATCCCCTATCTCCTGCATTTCTCTCCGAGACCCGGAGGGACGAATGCCCAAATTTGTGACCATCGGTTACGGCGATGAAGCCGGCTACAACCGCACACCGGCTGCCGTGCGGAACGCCGCCCACGCACACGACGCAGAGCTGGTAAAGCATGGCGCGCTGATGGGCATTGCCGGCACGCCCGTGCAGGTCCGCAATCCGGATGCCGCCGGCGTGGAGACCAGTGCCGGGTCCTATATGCGTTCGGATCTCCCTATCGCCGGCTACGGCATTCTCGAAGCGGACACGCTCGAGGAGGCCATCGAACTGGCGTCAAAATCGCCCTGCGCTGTTGCCCACGGCGTCATCGAAGTCTGGCCGCTGCAAACGGGCAGCTGAATCGATCGGTCTACTGCAGCCGCCCATGATGCCGGAGGACAAGCCCGACGGCGCCGATACAGGCCCCATTGTCGACGAACTGGCTTGGCTTGAGCACGGTGCGCGCCCCTTCCGGCACGTCGCCATGCTTGATCAGAGTATAGCGCTCGTAGCTCTCGGCGAGCGGCTTCATCAGGATATCGCCCGAGGCGGCGAGGCGACCGCTGACCACCACTAGTGGCGGGTTGAACACCGAGCCAATGAGTCCCAAGCCGTGCCCGCCCAGTTCCCCCGTCTTGGCAATCAGGGCGCGGCAGGTCTCGTCTCCGGCAATGGCTAGATCCACCACTTCGTTGACGCCAATAGGCCGGCCGAAAGCCACCTCTGCCTCGGCGAGCCGATCGCGGAAATTGGCATAGGTTTCGAGGCATCCTCGATTGCCACAGCGGCAGAGCGGACCTTCGGGATCGATCACCACATGGCCGAATTCACCGGCGCCACCGGCAATGCCCCGCATCACCTTGCCGCCAACCACGATCGCCCCGCCGACGCCGAGCCCGAGCGTGTAGACGATGAAATCGTCATGCCCCTGCGCCGCCCCCCAGGTCATTTCGGCAATGGCGGAGCAGTTGGATTCGTTGTCGCAAAAGATCGGAAGGCCGTCGAACATCGGACCGAAGAGCTCGCGCAGGTCGACCCCCGCCCAGCCCGGCATGCCGCCGGCGCGGATCACCGTGCCGTTGACCGGATTTACGGGCCCGCCCATGGCGATACCGACGCCCAGCAGGCCCGTGCGGTTGAGCCGTTGCCCCTTGTAAGCCTCCTCGATCAGATCGCGCACGACGTCGCGGGCCTGTTCGGGCGGATAATCGAGCGCCAGGTCGATGGTCTTGTCGAACAGCACCGAGTGCGACACATCGGCGAGCGTAAGTTGGATTTCCACCTGGCCTACGAGGATGCCGATGCAGGTGCCGGCGCGCGGATTGAGCGTCAGCGCGGTCGCCGGCCGGCCGACGCCGCCGGGGGACTCGCTGCCCACTTCGACGACGATGTCCTCGCGCTTGAGTTCGGTCAGCGCGGTCGACACCGTCGACTTGGCGAGGCCGGTCAACCGCGAGATTTGCGTCGCGCTCATGGCGCCGCGCTCCGACAGCATGCGCACGATGCGAGAGGTCGGCGTACCGGCGGTCGGGTCGCTGAGCAGCGACTTGAGTTCGATCTTGTTCACATCCCCCTCCGACAGTGCGTTGACAATCCGAAATTGTTCGCAATAGAACTAATGCGTCGGCGCCGTTGGAGGATGTGCACCGGCGCGGGAAAAGTACAAGTCCCCACAAGATCGGCTGATAGAGCCGGCGTGGGAGCCCTGTGCTTCCAAAGGGAGAGAGACAAACATGACCTTCAAGATGAAGGCTGCAGCTGCTGCAGCCACGATGATGACGGCTGCCCTTCTGTCGGGCACTGCCATGGCCGAACCCAAAGTGCTGATGCTGCACCAGTGGGCCAGCGGCAACGACGCCGCCTCGATCGCCAAGCTCGGCGAAATGTTCACCGCCAAGGGCGGCACCTGGGAACAGACCGCCATTGCCGGCCACACCGCCAACACCCTTGCCAAGCTCCGCGCTGACGTGGTTGCCGGCAACGCCCCGGCCGCCGTGCAGCTCAAGGGCCCGGAAATCGCCGAATGGAACGCCACCGGCGGCACCGCCGACATGGACGAACTGGCCAAGTCCGAGAACTGGGATGCCGTGGTCGCGCCCGAATTGCTGCCGGTGATGAAGCCCGAGGGCAAGTGGGTCGCCGCGCCTATGAACATCCACCGCATCAACTGGATCTGGGGCAACAAGGCCGCCATGGAAGGCGTCGGTGTGACCGAGCTTCCCAAGACCTGGGCGGAATTCAACGACGCCTGCGAAAAGGCCATTGCCGGCGGCAAGATCTGCCTCGCGCATCTGTCCGCCGACTGGACCGACGCGACGACCTTCGAAACCATCGTCTACGGCCAGGATATCGATCTTTACCGCAAGGCCTTCGTTGAAGCCGACATCGAGGCCCTCCGTTCCGAAGGCATGATCAAGGCCTTCGACCAGATGCGCCTGATGGTCACCAAGTACATGGACCCGGCGATCGCCGGCCGCGACTACGACACCGCCTCGAACATGATGGTCAACGGCGATGCGCTGTTCTTCATCATGGGCGACTGGGAACTGGGCACCATCAAGTCGGTGGGCAAGGAACCGGGTGTGGATATTCTCTGCGGTCAATCGCCGACCGACTGGGGCAAGCCGGGCTTCATCCTGAACTCGGACTCGGTCGTGTTCTTCAACCAGAAGGACCCCGACTTCCAGGAAGGCCAGAAGCTCCTCGCTTCCACCATCCTGAGCCCTGAATTCCAGACCATTTTCAACATCTCGAAGGGTTCGATCCCGGCCCGCCTGGACGTCGACCTGTCGCAGGGCTTCAACGTCTGCCAGCAGGACAGCCAGGCAGCGCTCAAGGCCTCGATCGAGGGTGACACCCTGGTCCGCTCGATGGCGCACAACATGACCGTGCTCCAGAAGTATCGCGGCGCCATGATGGACACGATCACCGAGTTCGTGAATACGCCGGAAATGACGTCGGAAGAAGCGGCCAACATCATGGCCGACGCCGTCGAAGCCCAGATGTAATCTACCTCCTGAGGACGGCCGGTCGCGTGCCTTCGGGCATGCGGCCGGCTCCCTTTAGGGCAGGTGGGGAGGAAATTCCGTTGGCAGTGGTTGGTCAGTCCGTTTCG
This sequence comes from Pseudomonadota bacterium, assembly GCA_023415605.1. Lineage (GTDB taxonomy): Bacteria > Pseudomonadota > Alphaproteobacteria > Rhizobiales > Devosiaceae > Devosia_A. Next base: position 13,702 of record JAEZKB010000289.1, on the reverse strand, counting down.
GCTGGCAGGGATACGATGAGTACGTGGGACCGCATCAAGAAGTGGACCCCGATCTTCGTCATCGCGCCGTCGATCCTTGCGTCTTTCATTTACGTCTTCGTGTTCGCGGGCTGGACATTCTACATCTCGCTCAGCGACTCCACGCTGTTGCCGAGCTACGGCTTCAGGGGCCTGGACAACTACGTCTCGCTCTGGACCAACCGCCGCTGGAGCGTGGCCTACAACAACCTGCTGTTCTTCTCGCTCTTCTACGTGACCATCGCGATGGCCTTCGGCCTCCTGCTCGCGATCCTCATCGACCAGAAGATCCGCGCCGAGAGTTTCTGGCGCACCATCTTCCTCTATCCGCTCGCTGTCAGCTTCATCGCCACCGGTACCGTGTGGCAGTGGCTCTACAACCCCTCGAGCGGCATCCAGTTTCTCGTCAACGCCATGGGCTGGACCGACTTCGAGTTCGCCCTGACCACGGACCGCAAGAACGCCATCTGGGCCATCATCATCACTGGCATCTGGGGCTCCGCCGGCTTCTCGATGGCACTGTTCCTCGCTGGTCTGCGGTCCGTCGACCCGGACATCATCAAAGCCGCGCAGATCGATGGCGCCAGCTGGTTCCGCACCTACGTCAAGGTGATCCTGCCCACCATCGGTCCGATCTTCCTTGCCGTGGCAGTCGTCCTGCTGCAATTCGCGATCAAGACCTTCGATCTCGCCGTGGCACTGACCAATTCTGGTCCGGGTATCTCGACTACCTTCCCGGCGACCTATGTCTACGACTTCATGTTCCAGCGTGGCGAAATCGGCGAAGGTGCTGCCGCCGCCATGATGGTCCTGGCCGCACTCGCCATCGTGCTGGTGCCCTATTCGCTCTACCTCGTCTGGCGCCGGCGCAAGGAGGCTCGCAATGGCTGACGCAGTCCTCGGTTCCGCCGTCGTCGAAGACAAGGAAGCCGCTATCGCCAGCCGCCGCCGGCTGATATCGCGGATCGTGATCTACGGCCTCCTTGCCGCGCTCTCGATCTTCTACATCGTGCCCCTAGCCGTGGTGATCCTCAACTCGTTCCGCACCAATGCCGAGATAGGCGCCAACGGCCTGATCTCGCTGCCGCAGAGCTTCCGGCTCGATGCCTGGCCGACGGCCTGGAGCGACTTCTGCATTGGCGGCCAGTGCGACGGCGTAGCCCGCTATTTCTGGAACTCGGTGTCAATGGTGATACCGGCGACTATCATCTCGACCGCACTCGGCGCCATCAACGGCTACATCCTCAGCAAATGGAAGTTCCCCGGCTCCGAGATCATCTTCGGCTGCATGCTGCTCGGCGTCTTCATGCCCGGCCAGATCGCCCTGCTGCCTTGGGCCTTCTTGCTCGGCCAGCTCGGCCTTTCGAACTCGGTCTATGGCCTCGTCCTCGTGCACTGCATCCAGGGCCTGAGCTTCACCACCCTGTTCTTCCGCAACTACTACCTGTCGATCCCCGACGACCTGATGAAGGCCGCCCGCATCGACGGTGCCGGTTTCTGGCGGATCTTCTGGAAGATCATCATTCCGCTGTCGCCGCCGATCATCATCGTCACCGTGATCTGGCAGTTCACCGGCATCTGGAACGAATACCTCTTCGGCGTGGTGCTCAATTCGGGCGCCCACCAGCCGATCACCGCAGCACTGGTGGCCCTCTCGATGAGCGGCACCTCCGTGCGCACCTACGACGTCATGAGCGCCGCCGTGCTGATCGGCGCCTTGCCGCCGCTTCTCGTCTATTTCTTCGGCGGCAAGTACTTCGTCCGCGGCCTTACCCAGGGAGCAATCAAGTAAATGGCGTCTTTGACCGTCAGGAACCTCAGGAAGAACTTCGGCATGGTCGAGGTGCTCAAGGGTGTCGACCTGGAGGCACAGACCGGTGAGTTCATCGCCCTGGTCGGCCCCTCGGGCTGCGGCAAGTCCACGCTGCTGGCGATGATCGCCGGCCTCGAAACCGTGACCTCCGGCGAGATCTATATCGGCGACCGGCTGGTCAACTCGGTGCAGCCCAAGGACCGCGACATCGCCATGGTGTTCCAGAGCTACGCGCTCTACCCCACCATGACCGTCAAGGAGAACATGGCTTTCGGTATGGAAAGCCGTGGCGTCCCCAAGCAGGAGCAGGAAGCGACCATCGCCCGCGTGGCGGCGCTGCTGCAGATCGAACCGTTCCTCAAGCGTAAGCCCGGCCAGCTTTCGGGCGGCCAGCGCCAGCGCGTCGCCATGGGCCGCGCCCTGGTGCGTGACCCGGCGCTCTTCCTCTTCGACGAGCCGCTCTCCAATCTCGACGCCAAGCTTCGCGTCGACATGCGCACAGAGATCAAGAAGCTGCACCAGCGCATCGGCAAGACCACGATCTACGTCACCCACGACCAGGTCGAAGCCATGACGCTCGCCTCTCGCATCGCTGTGATGCATCAGGGCGAGGTTCAGCAATTCGCCGATCCCGACACCGTCTACAACCGGCCGGCCAATATGTTCGTCGCCGGCTTCATGGGCTCGCCGTCGATGAACTTCATTTCCGCCGATGTCGGATCCGCCGACGGCAGGGCGACGGTGAACTTCCCGCTGGCTGACGGTGGCACGGCGTCGCTTGCGCTCCACAACGGCGTCGCCGATCGCATCAAATCCAAGCGCATCGTGCTGGGCATCCGTCCCGAACACCTGAGCCGTCAGATCCCCGGCAGCACCAAGCCGGGTATCGCCACCATGAGCGCCCCGGTCGAAGTGGTGGAACCCACCGGTGCCGAGACCATGGCGGTGCTGAAGTTCGGCGACCGCGAAGTCGTCGGCCGCTTCAGCCCCGACGAGGCTCCCAAGACCGGCGAGAATATGCCGCTGGCCATCGACATGACTCGCGCCTGCCTCTTCGACCCAGAGACGCAGCGACTGATCTAGAGGCGACTGAAATTCCTGCCTTCAACACCTATACCAGCCTCGCCGGCCGGACTGTCTTCGTCACCGGCGGTGCATCGGGCATTGGCGCCGACATCGTCCGTGCCTTTGCCGGCCAAGGCGCCAAGGTCGGCTTTGTCGACCTGCTCGAAGCCGAGGGCGCGGCTCTCGCCCAAGAGGTGAGCGGCCAATTCATCCGCTGCGACGTCACCGACATCAATGCGTTGAAATCCGCTATCGCCACTGTCGGCGAGAAGCTCGGACCAATCGGCGTCCTCGTCAACAACGCGGCGAACGACGATCGCCACGCCATCGACGAAGTGACCGAAGAGTATTGGGATTGGTCGCAGGCGATTAACCTGAAACCGCAGTTCTTTGCCGCACAGGCGGTGCGCAGCCAGATGAAGAAACTGGGCGGCGGCTCGATCATCAACTTCTCGTCCATCGCGTGGCGCGGTGGCGCCGATAACATGGCCGCCTACGCCACGGCCAAGGCCGGCATCGTTGGTCTGACCCGCGCGCTTGGCCGCGGTTTCGGCGTCGACAATATTCGCGTGAACGCGATAGAACCCGGTGCGGTGATCACCGAGCGGCAGAAAAAGCTCTGGTTCAAGACGGAGGAATCGATCGACCAGGTGGTATCGCGCCAGTCGATCCGGCAGGTGCTGCTGGGCGAGGAGATCGCCCGGATGGTGTTGTTCCTCGCGTCTGATGACAGCCGGATGATCACCAAGCAGTCGATCACCGTCGACGCCGGTTTGCGGTAGTCGGCCGGGTGACCAACGGGAGGGGACTTTCCGCATGAAACTGACCACGGGGCTCAACCCTTACGGGCTGACCTACTATCTTGGCATCCAGGCCATGGGGACGCCGCGCGCCAATCCGAACGGCGCCGGTCTCGAAGGCTTCATCAAGCTCACCGAAGAACTTGGCGGCAAGGCCATCGAGCTTTGGGAGGGCTGGCTGAAGCCGATGTCCGACGCCGAACTCACGGCGTTCAAGTCGCGGCTCGACGGCCTCGGCTGGGAGCGCGTGCTGAGTTCAGGTCTGCATCATGGCGATGTCGACTTCCTGCTCCGTGCTGCGCCGATCCTCGGCGCCAGGTATATCCGCCTCGCCCTGACCCCGATCCTCTGCGGCGACCGCGCTGCCGCCGGGCAGAAGTGGTACGATCTGGTCAATTCCACCCGTCAGAAACTCGAGCACTACGCGCCGCTGGCCCAGGCCGCCGGCGTGACGCTCTTGATCGAGAACCACCAGGATTTCACGAGCCGGGAGCTTGTCGGCTTCTGCGACGAATTTGGACCCAGCGTCCGCATCGTCTTCGATATGGCCAACACCTTTCCGGTGGCAGAGGCGCCACTCGACTTCACCCGTGTGATCGCCCCTTATGTGCGCCACTGCCACATCAAGGACTATCGCGTGGTGTTCGAGCCCGATGGCTTCCGCCTCGTTCGTTGCCCCTCGGGCGACGGCTGCGTGCCGCATAAGGAAATGTTCGGCATCCTGGCCGAGCACAACGACGAGATGATCGCCTGCATCGAGATCGGTGCTCTCGATGACCGTCACGTCAAACTCTACACACCCGAATGGTGGCACGGCTATGCGCCCAAGCCGGCAGAGGAACTCGCCGCCTGCCTGCTCGCCGCGCAGAAGAACCGCTACGAGCCGGGCGAAGACTGGCGCACACCGTGGCAGCGCAATGCCGACCACGAATTGGTTGAATATGAACTTGGGCAGTACCGGAAATCCGCCGCGAACCTCAAGGCCCTTGGTTTGATGTAATTGGAGGCCTGAATTGGCAAAGGATCATTCCGGTAAAATCGCTTTCGTATCCGGCTCGGGCCGCGGCCTCGGTAACGTCATGGCACGCAAACTCGCCGCCAAGGGTGCCGACATCGTCGTGCACGACCTGACCTGGGACTCGACCAGCCAGTATGGCGAAGCGAGCAACCTCGGCGACGTGGTCAAGCAGATCGAAGCGCTCGGCGTCCGCTGCATGGGCGTGACCGGCAATATCGGCGACCGCGATGCTGTGGCCAACATGCGCAACGAGATCGAGAGCAAGTTCGGCCCGGTCGAAATCCTGGTCAACTGCGCCGGTGGCGATATCGGCGCCTCGGGCGGCAAGCCGGTGCCCAACAATATCCTGGGCATCACCTACGAAGACCTGATGACGCTGACCAACAACAACCTCATCGGCACCATGCTGATGAACCAGGCCTTCGTGCCGCAGATGGTCGAGCGCCAGCACGGCATCGTCGTCAACATCGCCTCCGTCGCCGCCCATATCGGTGTTTCTCACGGCGGCATCTACGCTACCCTCAAGGCCGCGGTGACCCACTACACCCGCTGCCTCGCCGACGAGGTCCGCAAGGATGGCGTGCGCGTCAATGCCCTGAGCCCGGGACCGGCCAAGACCGCCCGCTTCCAGGCGACCCGCACCGTCGACCCCGAGAAGATGAACTCCAACAAAGCCTCGTTCGATCGCTATGCCGAACCCGAGGAAATCGCCGACGGCGTGGTGTTCCTCTGCAGCCCCGAGGCCCGCTTCGTCCACGGCCAGCTTCTCCGCGTTGACGGCGGCCTGCAGCTCTACGCCGGCTGAGTCACGACACCATCGGAACCATTTGATTGCGGTCGAGCTCGGAAGAGTCTCGGCCGCAACGCTTTGGAGTACCGAACTAGGGTGCGCCCGGTCTTCTCTACGGCTCTAAAAATGGTCACCTGACCTCCACCGCGGGCAATTTTAGCGCCCCGTTTACGGTTCGGAGACAATGTAGCGGAGGGAGATCGCAGGGTCTCCCTAGGGAGATGAACTATGCCGATCGAAACCAGATTTGGAGGCGGCCGCACCAGTGCGGGTGCGAAGGAACTGCCTCAGTATGACATCGCCGCCTTCTGCCAGAAGCACGGCATCAGCGCCGCCAAGGCGCGCGACATTCTCGAAAAAGCCGGATCGAGCCGGGACACGGCCGACAAGCTGGCCAAGAGTGCCAAGCCGATGTCGAGTTGGGACTGACGACCGCTAGCGGCTCGCCACCACCGCCTTCATGGCACGGACAATCGACGCGTCGGTGACCCGCCGCGTCCTGGCTGCAAACCCGAAGCGAACGGCGCGGTCTCCCGACGCAATGGCCGGCCCCGCGCAGGAGCTGTGCACTTCATCGACCGGAACCGCGTCGATCAGCCGTCCGACATTGTCGGGGTTCAACCCCGAGCCGGCCATGATCTTCACGCGACCAGCTGCCGTCGCATGCGCCAGCGCGAGATTATCGAGCCCTTCGAGCGCCGTCGGTGCTCCGCCCGACGTCAGAATACGCTCGAACCCGAGCCCGGCGGCGATCTCAACCGCCTCGGCGATATCGGGCACCAGGTCGAAGGCGCGATGGAGTGTCAACCCAAGACCTTCAGCCTCTCCGATAAGGCGCGACAACATCTTGTCGTCGATCTCGCCATTGGGCCGGCTGCACCCCAGCACCACGCCATCCAGCCCTGCAGCGCGCACCGCCTGGATGTCGTAGAGCATCGCGCCATAGTCATCCTGATCGAAGACGAAATCGCCGGGCCGCGGCCTGATCAGCGCATAGGTCGGGATATCGGCCTCGGCTGCGAGCGCCATAAGTCCGAAGGATGGCGTCAACCCGCCGAGCTCTAGCGCCGAGCAGAGTTCAATTCGCTCGGCGCCGCCCTCGATCGCTGCCGCAAGGCTCGCCGGGTCGGCGACACAGACTTCCAGCTTCAAGCCAGACCTCCCAGAATGGCGGCGCCGACGAGGCCGGGCTCCACCCTCAGTTGTGCCGGCACCACCAGCGGCCCGTCGGTCTTCCTGAGGATGCGCTTGCGCACCTCCCGGTCGAGCGCCGCGATCAGCTCCGGAGATTTGGAGAGGCCGCCACCAACGGGCACGATCCCGGGCCCGATCACATTGACCACTAGCGACAGCACATCACTGACCACGGACAGATAGACATCCACCGTGCGGGTTGCCGCAGCTTGGCCGGCTTCCCAGCCCTGGACAATCTCGACGCTGTTGCGATCCTCACCGGCGAGATGGCGGTGCAACCGCTCCATCCCGCGCGCTGCACCCACCGTATCGAGGCAGCCGACCTGACCGCAGCCGCAGAGCAGCCGCGGCAGCTCAACCTCGCCTACGCGCGTTGCAACGATAGGGGCGTGCCCCCACTCTCCCGCGATGCCGGCGGTCCCGACGATCATCCTGCCGTCGATCACCAATCCTCCCCCAACCCCCGTTCCCAGGATGGCGCCGAAGACAATGCGATGGCTACGACCGGCACCGGCGACTGCCTCCGCTATTGCGAAGCTATCCGCATCATTCGCAACCAGCACCGGTCGACCCAGCCACTCGCTGAGCTCCGGCGCCAACCGGCGGCCGTCGATGCAGGGAATATTGGCGCACTTGATGATGTCCGTCTGCGGATCGATGACGCCGGTGATCGCAATCGAGACCGGCGAGCCGCCCGGCGCCGGGCTCAGCGCCAGCACCTCCCCGACCGCCGCGACAAACCTGTCGAAGTCATCGAGCGGCGTCCGCACGCGCGTCAGCATGCCGATCTCCGTAGCGCTCCGCGCCACTGCGCCCTTGATGCCCGAACCGCCGATGTCTAAGCAGGTGATCATCCGTTTGGGGTGCCTTGGTTCTTGGGATTCGGGAAGCTGCGATGAAGGACGAAGCGGCTCACCACGGCAAGGTGACCATCGCCGACGTGGCGCGGCTCGCCGGCGTTTCCAAGGCGGTCGCCTCGCGCGCCCTGTCGCCTGAGCGCCGCCCCGTTTCCGACGAAAAGCGCGAGCGCGTTCTGGCCGCGGCAAGCCAGCTTGGCTTCCGCGTCAATCTTCTGGCGCAAAGCCTGACCACCAAGACAGTGAACCTTGTGGCCGTGGTAGTGAACCATATCCACGATCTCTCCGACCTCGACCTTTTCGACAAGCTGCTCGCCGAGACGCAGGCCATCGGCAAGCAGGTGATCCTCATCCGTGTCGGCTCGGTCGACAAGGTCGAGGAATTCTTGCGCCAGGGCGTCGCCTACCATGTCGATGCCGCTTTGGTGTTCTCCGACTTCGCCGATGCCGCAACGGTGCGGCGCATGTTTCGCACCAACCGCACCATCATGCTCAATGGCCGCCATGACACGCTCTCGCCGGCCATTATGCCGGACGAAGCCCATGGCATCGCTGAAGCCGTCGCCCATGCCGCCAGCCGCGGTACGAAGACCGCGGCGCTCGTTACCGGCCGCGCTACCTCGCGCGTGGAGCAGGCACGCGTCGCCTCGTACCGAGAGGCTCTGGCGAAACACGGCATCGACATCGTCAAATCCATCCAGGGCGACTACTCCTACCTCAGCGGCCATGCCGCAGCCGCCGAAATCACCGGCGATGCCTTCCCCGACGCGGTATTCTGCACCTCGGACGCCATGGCCATGGGTATTCTCGACGTGCACCGTGCGAAATTCCCTGGCAATCGCCCCGAGCGTTTTCGCCTCTATGGCTTCGACGATCTGTCGCTGCTCGATTTCGACGCCTACCCGATCGCCTCGATCGGCTACGACAAATCGGCCTACGTGCAAGAGATGGTGCGGATGATCGCCGAGCCCGAGAGTTTCACCGCCGGCCAGCCCCCGGTCGCCGTGCCGACGCGCTTCATTCTGCGCGCCACAGCGGCCTAAACTGAATCGGGGCCGCCCGAAAGCGACCCCGATCCACGATGCGTCGGTAAGAACTCCTTACCAGACAGGATCGAGCTGCGGCGGGTTGGCGGTCTCGCCCCACCACTTCTTGTAGTTGGCTTCGTAGGCACCCGACTGGATGTAGTCGGAGACGAACATGTCGAGCCAGCGCACGAATTCCGGATCGCCCTTGGCGACGGCGATGCCGATCGGGTCGTTGGAATAGAGGCCGGCGAGGGTCACGAGAGTCGGGTTCTGCGTGGCGAGATAGTCGAGCAGCGAGGAGTCCTCGATGGCCGCATCGACGCGCTTCTGCTGCAGCTGCAGCACGCCATCGGGCGCGAACTGGTCGACATAGACAAGCTCGGCATCCGGCACGGCGTTCTTGATGAACGTTTCGCCGGTGGTACCGCGACCGACCACGATCTTCTTGCCGGCAAGGCCGGCCAGGTCCGTGATGCCCGAGTCCGCCTGGACGATGACGCGGAGACCGGCACGGTTGTAGGGAATGGTGAAGTTCACCGACTTGGCGCGCTCGAGCGTCGCCGAAGTATTGGCGACCACGATGTCGAGTTGGCCCGAGACCAGCATCGAGATGCGGGCGTCGCCCGAGACGTCGGTGAATTCCACCGGCACGCCGAGCTTTTCGGCCAGCAGGGTAGCGACATCGACGTCATAGCCGACCGGATTGTTCTGGGCATCGCGGAAGCCGATCGGCTCGCCGCCAAGCGACACGCCGATGCGCACGACGCCGCGCGAACGGATGTCGTCGATCATGCCGGCCATGGCCGGAACAGCCGTGCCGGCGACGAGCGCCAGCGCAGCGATAGCAGTCAGGATACGCTTCATTTGGTTGGTCCTCTCTTTGTCATGCTGTCTTCGCTGCGCGGAGTTCGGGCTCCGGCATCGAGTCGTCCCAGAGCCAGTACTTGATGTCCCCCTGGCACCGGAAATTGGTGACCTCGTGGTTCCCCTTGGCGTCGACCGCGTGGATCACCACGCCGCCCAGGAACCCTTCGGCCAGTTCGTCGAGCTCCTCGACGGCAAGCTTGATCGCATCGCCGAGCGCGTAGCCGAGCTTCATGGCGAGCACGATCGTGCGCGCCGTCGAGGTGCGCATCGTCATTTCGCCGGTATGAGTGCAGGCCGCCGCGCCATAGCGGCTGTCGGCATAGTAACCGGCGCCCGGAATGGGACTGTCGCCGAGCCGCCCGGGATATTTCCACGCCCAGCCCGAGGTAGACGTCGCCGCGTGAATGCCGCGCCCAGGATCCGCCGACAGCCAGACCGTCGTATCGCGCACCCGCTCGGGGTCGGTAATGGTCTTGAGCAAAGGCGCCAGCGGCGTATTCGGGAACGCCGCCGCCTGCTCGGGTGACATTTCCTTTTCGAGCCGCTCCCACCACACGCGCTTGCTGTCCTCGAGCAGCACGTCGTCGACGGCGAAACCGGTTTCAGTGGCAAATCGGCGCGCGCCGTCGCCGGTCAGCATCACATGCGGCAGCTTCTTGAGCACCTCATGGGCCAGCCGTGCCACCGGAATGGTGTTGGGCACCGCTCCTACCGCGCCGATCTCGCGCGTATTGCCGTCCATCACGGCGGCATCGCATTCCATGACGCCCAGCATATTCGGCCAGCCGCCATAGCCAACCGACCGCACCTTGGGCTCGGCCTCGACCTTGGAAATCCCCGCGACCATAGCTGTGAGGCTATCGGCGCCGGCCTTCAGCATCTCGACGGTGGTGGGGAAGCCGGGCCAGGCCTCGGCATTGGCGACGAGAAGCATCTAGTCTTTCCGCATCTTGGAGAGGAACTGCGCGACGCGCGGCTGAGCCAGCCCGCCATCGGCCGCAAAGAATTGCTCGGTGGGCAGATCGACCAGCAGCTTCCCCTTTTCGAGGAAGACGATTCGATCCGAGATCTGCCGGGCGAACTCGATTTCGTGGGTGACAAAGACCATCGTGGTCCCCGATTCCGCCAGCTTGGCGAGGATGTCGAGCACCTCGGCCGTCATCTCCGGGTCGAGCGCCGACGTCACTTCGTCGAGCAGCAGATAGCGCGGCTTCATCGCCAGCGCCCGGCAGATGCCGACGCGCTGCCGCTGTCCGCCCGACAGCTGCGCCGGATAGGCATCGGCCCGATCGCCCAACCCCACCGAAGTGAGCAGCGCCCTGCCCTCGGCTTCCGCTTCGGCCTTGGGGCGCTTGAGGACCTCGATCGGCGCCAGCGTCACGTTCTGCAGCGCCGTCATGTGCGGATAAAGGTTGAAGAGCTGGAACACCGTGGCCGAGCGCTTGCGCGCTTCGGTGAGTTCCTTGGGCCTGGACACATCGAAGTCGTCGACCGTGATCCGCCCGTCATTGAGCTTTTCGAGCCCGTTGATGCAGCGGATCAGTGTCGACTTGCCCGACCCGGACGAGCCGAGGATCGAGACCACTTCACCGGGATTGACCGTAAGGTTGACCCCGTCGAGCACGACGGTGTCGCCAAAGGCCTTCTTGACGTTTTCGACTTTGAGCATTGGTTCAGAGCCCCCGGAAGGCGCTATGCGCGCGGAGGCGCTTTTCGAGTTTGGCCCCCAGCGTCGCAACGAGCTTGGCGGCGAGGTAGTAGAGGATGCCGACCGCGGTCCAGACGATGAAAGGCTTGAGAGTGCGGAGGTTCAGCGTCGCCCCGATCTTGGCCAGATCCATGACGCCGATCACCGAGATCAGCGAGGTCACCTGCAGCTGGTTGACCAAGAGCGCCGTCAGCGGCCCGATGGAGAACGCCATGGCCTGCGGCGCGATGACGTGGCGCAGCACCTGCCAGCGCGTCATGCCAAAGACCCGCGCCGCCTCGATCTGGTCGCGCCCGATGCTCTCGATCGAGCTCACCGCGATCACGTAGACGAAGGCCGCCGTATTGGCCGACAGCGTGATCACCGCCGCATCGACCGGCGTCACATTGACCTTGAAGAAGGCCGGAAAACCGAAGAATACCAGGAACAGCTGCACCAGCACCGGCGAGTTCTTGAGGATTTCGGCGATGAAGGTGATGACCTGCGTCAGCACCGGTACGCGATAGAAGCGGATCACGCCCCAGAGCGTACCGACCAAGAGGCCAATCGCGGACGTCACGAGGAACAGCGCCACCGTGACGCCAAGACCCTGCGCCAAAAGCCACAGATCGAACGGGGTGAACTCGGTATAGCGCATCAACTCACCTGCTCCTGCAGATCGCGGTTGAGCCAACGGTGCAGCAGGCTGATGCCGAGCGACACGACATAGGTCAGCGCCGCATAGACCACCAGCAGCACCACATAGACCTCGAACGGCCGGAACGTATCCGACGCCACGATCTTGGCATTGCCGGTCAGTTCATTGAGCGTGATCGTCGAGAGGATCGACGAGGTGAGGATCATGTTGATCAGCACCGAACCCAGCGGCCGCACCGATGTACGCAGCGCAATCGGCAGCACGATGCGCGTGAAGATCACATGCCGCGGCAGCCCGCTGACCTCCGCCGCTTCGATGATGCCGTTGTCGATGGCGAGGATGCCGGCCCGGATCGCGTCCGACGCATAGGCGCCCCCGGCGATCGAGAGCGCGATCACCCCGGTGGTGAAAGCGTCGATATAGATGCCGATCTCGGGCAGCCCGTAGTAGAAGAAGAACAGCTGCACGATGAACGGGATGTTGCGGAAGAGGTCGACATAGGCGAAGGCCAGCCAGTTGATCCAGCGGACCTGCGACACCCGTGCGATGGCGACCATCATGCCGAGGACGACGCTGCCGATGATGGCGAGCCCGCAGACCTCGGCGGTCAAAAGCGCTCCCTCGGCCAGAAAGCCGAGATGCGGACCCAGGATGCTGAGGTCTAGGCGCAAGGACCCTCGCTCATGTTCTTGAACAGTGAAACCGGTTTCACATTCGAGCGCCTTTCCGGAGTTGTCAAGGCGGCTTTCGAGCCGCGCCGTCCACCACCCCACGCGGGGTACGGGCCGAAGTCGCTACTCTGTTGCATTCATGAAGCAATCCCGGGCCCAATGCAGCCGATTCCGGAACTTTTTCTTGACTGCGGCAAGAGCTTGCGCCCCTTTAGTCGTTCACAAAGTCTTAACTTTTTGAGATGCGGGGCGTGGCTCAAGAGTAGGACACTTGCTTTTTTGTACTGTGTATCGTTGGGGGACGCTCGTGCACGCGAGGGGATTTCTGGGACGGGGAGCAGCACTTCTGACCGCAGCGGCGATGCTGGCAGCAACGCCCGTCTACGCCCAATCCACTGCGCCCAAAGCCACTGCCGCCACCACCGCTCCGGCCAATATCGAAGCGCGCCGCAAGGTGCTGCTGGCGCAGATGATGGCCGACCCCAGCGATCTCGACATCGCTTTCGAATATGCGGCGCTGTCGTCGCAGGCCGGTGATCTCGAAGGCGCCATCGCCACCCTCGAGCGCATGCTGATCTTTGCGCCGGGCCTGCCGCGCCTGCAGCTCGAACTGGGCGTGCTCTACTATCGCCTCGGCGCCAACGAGCCGGCGCTCTCCTATTTCAACGGTGCCCTCGCCGCCCCAGACGTGCCGGCAGATGTGCGCGACAAGGTCGAGCAGTACATCGCCGCCATCGAAAAGCGCAGCGAGACCTCGGGCTTCGGCGGCGCCATCATGCTGGGCACCCGCTACCAGACCAATGCCAACAGCGCGCCGGCCAACCCGCGCATCATGCTCAACGGGCTGCCGTTCACGCTGAGTGCCGACGGCCTCGGCGCGCCCGACGCCAACGCCTTCATCGCCGGCAGCTTCCGCGCCATCCACGACCTGCAGAGCCAGGGCGACCAGCTGGTCGCAACCATGCAGGTCTATGGCGCGCTCTATAAGGAACTCGGCCGGCTCAATACCGGCGTCGTTGAAGTGACGGTCGGCCCGTCTTTCGACCTCAGGCGCTACCGCATCGACGACGCGCGCTTCGATATCTACGCCATTGCCAGCGGCATGCTGCTCGGCAACGATCCCTATCTGGCCTCGGGCGGCGTCGGCGTTCGCCTCACCAAGGGGCTCGCCGAGGACACCAACCTGCGCCTCGACCTGCGCGCCGTCCGCAACGCCTACGTCAACTCCACCACCCG
>JAEZKB010000226.1 GCA_023415605.1 Pseudomonadota bacterium | reverse complement strand
ATCGCGACGGAAGCCGCGATAGAGGAAGTGCATCTGCTCGTGCAGCATGGTGTGCGTCGTAACGCGATGGTCGAAATCGTCCATCTGCTCCTTGGTCGGCAGCTCGCCGTAGAGCAGCAGGTAGCAGACCTCGAGGAAGTTTGACTTTTCGGCCAGCTGATCAATCGGATAGCCCCGATACATCAGTTCGCCTTTGTCACCGTCGATATAGGTGATCGAGGAGTCCGTGGCGGCCGTGGAGGTAAAACCCGGATCGTAGGTAAACATGCCCGTCTTGGCGTAGAGCGACCGGATGTCGATTACGTCCGGCCCGACAGACCCCGACAGCACCGGAAACTCGAAAGTCTGGTCGCCGATGGTCAGTTTCGCCATAGTCTCGGTCATGCGATTTCTCCGTGGCGGCCGGCTCGGGACAAGGATGCGGGCTGGCCGATGATAGTGGGCAGGCGGGAGCAGGTAACCCCATTTGCCTCACCCCTGCAACAGACGGGTGAAGGGGGCTGACCTAATCCGATAGTCTGATCAGGACGTGGGCATCAACTCTTGGCCTGGTCGGATAGGCGGGCCAGAGATTCCTCCCTGCCGATGAGAACCATCACCTCGAATATCCCCGGTGAGACGGTGCGTCCGGTAAGCGCGGCACGTAGCGGCTGGGCCACCTTGCCGAGTTTCAGTCCCTTGGCCTCGGCGAAGGCGCGGGCTGCGCCGTCGAGAGCCGCGACGCTCCAGTCGTTGAGACCTTTGAGGATCTCCACGAAGGCGCCGATATTGGCACGGTTGTCTGGCGTCAGCTGCTCACTGGCGGAGGCATCCACCGCTATTGGGCGGACGGCATAGATGAACTGGGCCAGGTCGATGAGCTCGAGCACGGTTTTAGCGCGCGGCTGCAGTTCGGGCAGGGCGGCCAACACTGTGGCCTTGTTGTCCGTGAGACCAGCTAGATCAAAAGCACGGTCGAGCTCGGCGGCGGTCGAGACCATCACCTCATAGAGCCGCTCCGGGGTAGCGCTGCGGATATAGTGGCCGTTGACGTTCTCGAGCTTGACGAAATCGAACCGGGCCGCGCCTTTGTTGAGTGCCTCAAGCGAGAACCACTCGACCATCTGCTCGGTCGAGAACAGTTCTTCGTCGCCGTGGCTCCAGCCAAGGCGGGCGAGATAATTGCGCAGGGCCTCGGGCAGGTAACCCATCTGGCGATAGGCCTCGACACCGAGCGCTCCGTGGCGCTTAGAAAGCTTGGCGCCGTCCGGACCATGGATGAGCGGAATGTGCGCCATCTCCGGCACATCCCAGCCCATGCCGTTGTAGATGATGATCTGGCGGGCGGCATTGGTGAGGTGGTCGTCGCCGCGGATGATGTGGGTGACGCCCATGTCATGGTCGTCGACCACTACCGCGAGCATATAGGTCGGGGTGCCATCCGAGCGCAGGATAATGAAGTCGTCGAGGTTCTCGGTCTTGAACACGACCTTGCCCTGAACGTGATCGTCGACGACGATCTCACCGGACAGCGGCGCCTTGATGCGGATCACCGGCGCCACGCCGGCCGGCGCTTCGGACGGGTCACGATCGCGCCACATGCCATTGTACCGCGGCGGCAGGCCCTTGGCCCGCGCCGTCTCGCGCATCTCGGCCAGTTCTTCCTGCGAGCAGTAGCAATAGTAGGCCTGGCCACGGGCCAGAAGCTCGCGCGCGATCTCGGCATGCCGGGCGGCGCGCGAGAACTGCATAAAAGGCTCACCGTCATGGTTGATGCCCAGCCACTTGAGGCCCTCGAAAATGGCCTGCACAGCAGCTTCGGTCGACCGTTCGCGATCCGTGTCCTCGATGCGCAGCAGCATCTTGCCGCCGGTATGGCGGGCGAAGGCCCAGTTGAACAGGGCCGTGCGCGCGCCACCGATATGCAGGAAACCGGTGGGCGAGGGGGCGAAACGGGTGACGACTGGCTTGGCCATGAGCGACCGGAAACCTCGCGAACAGTGGCGTTTTGGTGTGCGTGGTGTAAGCATCCGCTGCGGCAAGCGCAAGGGCGGGGCAAGCGCCATGTCCGAGGTCGTCGAACGGCTGCTAGACCCAACCGTCGAAACACGGCGAGGCCTGCCTTTGCCCGCGTTGGGGCGAGCAAGTGCTCCGGCGATTTCCAGCAGCATTTCCAGTGCCTTCGACGCGCGGCGACTGTTCGTGCTGCTGCCGTTTGCGCTTGTCGCAGGGATGATCGTGTCGCTGCTGCCTGAGGAGGCGCCCGGCACGGAGGCCATGGTGGGAGTGGCCGCGGCCCTGGCGCTCGCACTGCTTCTGGCGCGCGCTACCGGCCTGGCGCGTCGACTGCTGGTCTTGACCGCCACATTCTGGGCTGGTCTCTGCCTGCTGCCGATTCACGGCGCGCTGTTTGGCACCTCGATGCTGAAGTACCCGGCCTTCGGCACTTATGAGGCGCGGATCGACGAGATCGTCTCGGAGGCCGAGAGCGGCCGGCGGGTGGTGATTTCCAGTATCACGCCGGTTACTGATGCCCGGGCCTTGCCTATCCGGCGGGCGCGGATCGTTGTGGCCCACAACCTGCCGCTCGCACCGGGCGACATCATCCGCGCGCCGATCCGCTTCATGAGCGTGCCAGGTCCGGTGATACCCGGCGGCTACGACACCCAGTTCCACGCCTATTTGGACGGCATGGGCGCTTATGGCAACACCACCGGCGATGTCGAACTTGTGCGACACGGCGAAGGCGGACTGGACGCATTGGTGTCTGGCCTCCGCAGCGAGATCGGTCGGCGCATCGATGCAGTGATCACTGGTGAGGCCAACGGCATCGCTCGCTCGATGATGATCGGCGACCAGAGCCGCATCACCGACGCGACTCGCGAAGCGATGGCCGCGTCAGGGCTGGCGCACATCTATTCGATCTCCGGCCTGCACCTGTCGATCGTCGCGCTCGGCGTGCTGGCGGCGCTACGCTACCTGTTGGTGTTGCTCCCCGGAATCGGCCGTTTCGGTTCGATCAAGAAGGCGGCGGCGGTCGTCGCGCTCGCGTCAGCCTTTGGTTACCTGTCGCTGGCCGGTGGCTCGGCCAATGTGCCGGCCTTCCGATCCACCATCATGATCGCATTGATCCTCGGCGCGGTGCTGGTCGGCCGCCGCGCGCTGACCATGCGCAATGTCGCCATCGCGGCGCTCATCATCATCCTGCTCGATCCGGCCAGTGTGTTCCGGCCAAGCTTTCAACTCTCCTTCGCGGCCGTGGTGGCGCTGATCGGCAGCTACGAATGGGCGCGAAGCGATCCCGACGCGCCGCGCGGCGTCGGCGGCTGGGTGCGGCGGCTGCTGATCGGCACCGCGATCACCAGCGCCATCGCGGGTGCCGCGACGCTGCTGTTTTCGGCATATCACTTCCAGCAGACGGCGCCACTGGGTGTGCTCGCCAACCTTATGGCGGTGATCCTGATTTCGCCGATCATGGCCGCCATCGTCATCGCTGCGCTGCTGATGCCGCTGGGTTGGGAGGGGCCGTTCCTCTCGGCACTGCAGGTGTTCATCGAGGCGCTGATCGGCATTGCCCGCGTCGTGAACGATTGGAGCACCGGGTTGACGCTGCATCCACTGCTGCTTCCGGTGGCGCTGATCATGGGACTTGCCGCGCTCGCCTGGTTCGCATTCTTCCAGAGCTGGCACCGACTGATCGGCCCGGCGCTGCTGGCGCCGGCGGTGCTGCTCTTTGCCATGGACAAGGCGCCAGATGTGCTGATCGCCGACACGACGCGGGCGGTCGCCATGCGGGGCGCCGATGGCCTGGGCCTGATCGACGGCAAGGCGGGGAGCTTTGCGGTGGAGGTCTGGGCCGAAACCTATGGCGAGCCGATCGGGCAGGGTGCCCCGCGCTGCGACGCCGCGGGCTGTATCGCAACAAGCCCGCATGGCTTCACCATGGCGCTCATCACCGATCCGGCGGGGTTCTACGAGGACTGCGCTCTCGTCGACCTGGTGGTGACGCGGCGCGCGGCGCCCAAGGCCTGCGCAGCACCGATGGTGATTGATGAAGATGACCTCGCCACGGGCGGCGTCCACTGGCTGCGCTGGACCGGGGACAGGTTCGAGGTGCGGACCGCCAAGACCGGTGTCAGCCGGCCCTGGCGGACACAATAGGCGCTAGAGTGTCATGAAGGGCTCGACGAGACCGGCCACATCGGTGCGGATCGAGAACACACCTCCGGCGGTCGGCTGCGCCTCGGCCTCAGCCGGCGTCATGCCCTCGCGGGCCGTGGTCAGGTAGAGTGTCTTCATATCGGCTCCGCCAAAAGCCGGGCAGGAGACGCGAGTGACGTTGGGCACCTCGATGACGCGGTCGATCTGGCCATCGGGCGTGAAACGGATGACGCAACTGCCGCCCCAGCGGGCATTCCAGAGGTAACCCTCGGAATCCACCACGGAGCCGTCGGCACCGCCGGGCGCATCGCCATCAAAGAAGGTGGTCCACTCGCCATTGGGCAAGCCCGTCGCGGCGTCGAGGGTCACGGTCTGGATGACGCGGCCGGAATCGGTGAAGTAGGCGCGCGTGCCATCGGGCGAAAAGCAGATCGAATTGGGAATGCCGATCCCGGTGAGGATGGTGGTGAGTTTCCCCGCCTTCCACTGGTACACCGAGCCGGTCTTGGGATTGCCGCCATGGCGGCCCATGGTGCCGACCCAGAAGCCGCCCGATCGGTCCATGCGGCTATCGTTGCTGCGGTTGCCCGGAATGTCGGCTTCGATGTCGCCGATGATCTCGTGGCTGTCGGTGTCGAACTGGTAGCGCAGCATGTGCCCGGACTGGACCACGGCGAGCGTATTCTCGTCGACCACGGCCGCAGCTGAAACCGTGTCCTTAAAGGTGATCCGATCGACCAGATGGCCATCCTCGGTAGCGCTGAGCAGCGTCTGGTTGAGGATATCGAACCAGAACAGCCGCTTGAGCAGCGGGTTCCAGAACGGGCCTTCACCCAGCAGGCAACGGCTGTCGACGAAAAGTTGGGCCTGCTGGTTCATGTGTTCCCTCTATCGTAAGCGGCGACCGCCGTTTTCGCCCGGTCCGCAACGTCGCTCACCGACATGCCGGGCTTGTAGATGTATGTGCCGAGGCCGAAACCGGCGCAGCCGGCGGCGAAATACTCGGCGAAATTGTCCGGGTTGGCGCCGCCCACGGCATAGAGCGGCACGTCCGGCGGCAGCACCGCCTTCATCGCCTTGATGCCCTTGGGTCCGAGCACTTCGGCCGGGAAAAACTTGAGGCCGTTGGCGCCGGCGCGCAGCGCCGAGAATGCATCGGACGGCGTCATCACCCCCGGATAGGATTTGAGGCCCTTGTCGCGGGTGCGGACGATCACGTCGGGGAAGGTGTCGGGCGAGACGATGAAGGTACCGCCCGCTGCGGCGACCGCGTCCACGTCCTTGATCGAGAGCACCGTGCCGGCACCGATCTCGGCGCGGCCGACCAAGAGCTTCGCCGCGGCGCCGATCGAACTCAGCGGCTCGGGCGAGTTGAGCGGCACCTCGATCATGGTGATGCCGGCGGCGACCAGGGCTTCGCAGACCGGAATGGTCTCGGCCGGCGTGATGCCGCGAAGAATAGCGATGATATGGCGATGGGTGGTCATGACAAGTCTCTCAGGCGGCGGCGCGGGCGGCCTTGAGGCCGGCGAGGGTGGCCTCGGTCGCGTCGACGACGCGCGTCCTTGCCCCTAGCACGGCGAAGGCGCGGGCATAAAGGGCGCAAAGCCCAGTGCTGCCGATCAGCGGGATTTCCGCATCGGTTATCCAGTCGCGCTGTCCACCGATCTCGGCGCCGATGAGCAGCCCTGAGAGGAAGCCGGCGCACCACGGCGCCGAGCGGCCTGAGAGCAGGGAGCCGGCGCGCACCTTGAAGAGCGTTGCCGTCAGCCGCTGCGGCGCCTCGAGCCCCTGAGTGAGGCCAGCGGAGAAGCCGGCGTCACGATCGGGCCCGTCGAGCTCGCCCTGCAGCGAATGGCGCAGCACCGAATGGGTGCGCAGCACCTCGAAGATCTCGCCGGTCATGGCCGAGGAGAAGCGGGTGATCCGTGCGCCCTCGAGCGTCGCCCATTTCGAATGGGTGCCCGGCATAACCACGAGCCCGGCAAAGCCGGGCATCAGCGCGGAGAGGCCGAGCAGTTGTGTCTCCTCGCCGCGCATGACGTCTTTGGCGCCTTCGATGCGCAGACAGACGCCGGGCAGGATTTTGACTTTGAGGCCGCTGCCGGGAATTTCGGGGGAGACGGCCCTGGCGGCCAGATGCGAGAGATCGGCGGGGGCGTCGAGATAGGGCGCTTCGAGCCAGCCCTGACGGGCGCCGGCCATGCCGCAGATCAGCACGTCGATGGACGTCCCGGCAGGCACATCGTCGGCGACAAGACCGGAGAGCACGCCCGGATAGGCTTCGCGCGTGAGCTTGCCCATGCCCTGGTCTGAAGCGCGCGAGAAGGCGATGCCGCCATCGGCGTCAATGCCCCAGAGACGGAGATTCGAAGTCCCCCAGTCGACCGCGATCCACTCGGCTGCCATGCACACTCCTCCGCCCGCACGATTCCTCATGAGCGCGGGCGGCACCTTGTCGCCTTTTCCGCGCTGGCATTCCAGCCCTTATGGAAGCTTCGGTGGTCGAATTGGCAGGGTGTGGGTGGCAAGCGAGAGCAGGCAAAGAAAAAGGGCCGGTGCGGCAACCGGCCCTTGAGGCGACCCACGGGGATAGGGTCAGTTTTGTGTTCAGTATTTCCGTAGCAGTCCGACGAGACGGCCCTGCACCTTGACCCGGTCCGGCGGGAAGATGCGCGTCTCATAGGCCGGGTTGGCGGCTTCCAGGGCCACCGAATTGCCCTTGCGGCGGAGCCGCTTGAGTGTGGCCTCCTCGTCGTCCACCAGGGCGACGATGATTTCGCCGGTGGCCGCGGAATCCTGCTTTTTGATCAGCACCGTGGCGCCATCGAAGATACCGGCCTCGATCATCGAGTCGCCGCGCACTTCGAGTGCATAGTGCTCGCCAGCGCCCAGCATTTCGGGTGGAACGGTGATGGTGTGGCTGTGGGTTTGGATCGCGTCGATCGGCACACCAGCCGCGATGCGGCCCATGACCGGGATGGTGACGGGTCGACCGGCTTCGGAGGCGGCGATCGGCGCCGTGGTGTTGGTGCGCGGCCGCGGCGCGGCGACGCGGCCCAGATTGCCGTCGATCACGGCCGGCTCGAACCGAGCCTTCTTGCCGCCGAGCGAGGGGTTCATCGAGTCCGGCAGGCGGACCACTTCGAGCGCCCGCGCACGGTTCGGCAGGCGGCGGATGAAGCCGCGCTCTTCCAGCGCCGTGATCAGCCGGTGAATTCCGGACTTGGAGCGCAGATCCAGCGCATCCTTCATTTCGTCGAAGGAGGGCGGAATGCCGGCTTCCTTCATGCGCTCATGGATGAACATGAGCAGTTCGTGCTGTTTGCGCGTCAACATTGGCGGCCCCGTGTGAGCAGAATCGGAACAAAGGCTGAACGATGTATAGATGTTCCAGTTATGTTCTGCAATGGTCCGGTAAAGATTTGGTGTCGGGCGCCCGCTGCCGCCGGGTTGAGCGAAGGAGAACGCGGCATTCACGCTTCAATAACCGTGACTGCCTCGCATTTTAGCGTTTTTGGTCAGGCCAAATAGACCATCCGGCTTTGCTTGGCTTTAGAAGTTGAACCCTAGGCTCTCTCGCAACAGGGAGAGCAGAATGCTCAACAACAATAAGTCGATCACCGTCGCGACTGCTGCAGTGTTGGCCGGCATGCTGCTCTGCACCACCGCGACGGCGGGATTTGACGACGCCGGCGCGGGACGCGCCGTGCCGTCTTCGCCCGGACGCGTCACCAGCATCGAAACACTGAAACTGCGCCCCGGCTACGACATGTTGCGGCCGGGCGTGGACGGCGTGGTCACGGCCTCGATCGCCCCGACGCTGGAGACCACCGCGCCGGTCCGCCGCAGCACGCCGAACTACAATGTGTTCAAATCGGTGGTCGTACCCGTCGGCAAGCTGCCGGCCTTTGCCCAGTGGGGCAAGGTTCAGCCGGCGGGCGCGGCCGCGGCGCCCAAGAAGTTTGCCGCACTGCTGGCGCAGGCCAGGGGGCTCTCACAGGTCGAGGCGCTCAACCTCGTCAACCGCGCGGTCAACCGCACCATAAAATACCGCTCTGACAGGGGCGACCAGTGGCAGACCCTGGCGCAGAGCGCCGCACGCGGCACCGGCGACTGCGAGGATTACGCCATTGCCAAGATGGCGCTGCTCGCCGCCCTGGGCTTCCGCGCCGAGCAACTGCAGTTCATCGTCCTCAAGGACACCCGCCGCCAGCTCTACCACGCGGTGCTCGCCGTCCATGTCGAGGGCCAGCGCTACATCCTCGACAACCTTTCCAACACGGCGGCCAGCGACGACATCTTCCGCACCTACAAACCCATCGCCTCCTTCGTCGGCTCCAAGACCTACATCCACGGCTTCAAGGACGGCGGCACCACCGCCATCGCCGGCGGCTTCGGCGCCATCAGCCTGGGCGAGGGGAACTGAGGGGGGTTGGCCGAAGGACTGGCTCCAGAAATGAAGTGGCCCGCCGAAGCGGGCCATTTATGGTTGTGTAGCGAGTCAGAAGCTAAAGCGTGATCGTGTAGTCGGGATCGGTGTCGATCACGACGGTTACGGTAGTGGCATGGTTCCCAAAATGCACGACGTCCTTGAAGCCGACACCGTTGCCGGCACCGTCGCTGTCAATCTGAAGCGTGGTCATGGCACCATTGTCTACCAACTTGACGTAAGAACTAATGTTGGCCCCCGTCACATTCAGACCGTCCAACAGCGCAGACAGGTCAACCTTATCGCCGAGCACGAAGTCGGAGATCACATCGGCTTCGTTGGAGTTGTTCGGCTTCGATCCGAGAACAAAGCGGTCGTTACCCTCGCCGCCGGTCATGCTATCCTGGAAATTCTGGTTCCCGTCGAAGAGGATATCGTCCCCGGCACCGCCATCAAGGAAGTTCTTGCCGCCTTCATTTGACACGCCCGTTTCGGTCGATCCGGAATAAAGCCTGTCATTACCGGCCCCGCCGAAGAGACGGTCGCCATGTGACCCACCGAACAGGATGTCGTCGCCGTCCTCACCATAGAGCCAGTCGGCGCCAGCTCCGCCGCTTAGCGTATCCTTTCCGACGCCTCCATAGACGGTGTCCTCATGCTCCCCGCCGTTAAGGATGTCGTCACCTGAGCCACCGAACAGCCAGTCGGCACCGTTGTCGCCATTGATGGTATCGTCGCCGGGACCGCCGACAAGCACATCGTCATGTTCGCCACCAATCAGGGTATCGGCTCCATCTCCGCCAACCAAATAGTCGCGACCGTTTAGGCCGTAGAGCGTGTCGGCGCCGAGGCCACCATACAGTGCGTCGTTATGCTCGCCGCCGGTCAGGTTGTTATCCAAATCATTGCCGATCAACACATCATTGCCGTTGCCGGCGCTCACACCGACGGTGGCAGTTGGACTGAGCTTGTAGACGTCGTCCCCTTCGGTGTCGTAACCGCTCGAGTTGGTGACGATGTAGCGGACGGCGCCATCTCCAAGCACTGTGAACTGGATAAAGGCGACAGCTACGTTGGAGCCCTCCGTGGCCGTAATCTTGGCCATGTAGCTGTTCGCCCGGTTGCTCGGAGGGTTGGTGCCGGTGATGAGATGGTTGCTGGAATTGTAACTCAGCCAATCCCACTGGCCCTGACCTATCGTCTGGTTGAAGGTCAGTGTTGTCTGGTTAGGGTGGGCGGCATCGACGGCATAGCTAACGCCGGCCCCGAAGCCTACAAACAGATCGTCGAGATCAATGCTAATGTTCCACGGCTCCGTAGGCGTGTAGGAAATGGCTGTGCCTTCATCGGCGAACGCATAATGCGCAGCAACGGCATCATTTGTCGTTGGCGAGGGCGCCGGACCTTCCGCCACATCGCCGACGGTGACCACGATAGTCGCAGAACCGATGTTGTTGGTGGTCTGCTGGTCGTTGGCCTGGATCTTCAGGGTGATAGTCGGCTGGCCGTCTAGATTCTCGGCTTCGAAGTCGAGGCTCTGTCCGGTAGCAAGGCGCAGTTGATAGGTGCCGGGCTGGCCGTAGGTCGTGCCGGCCGCCGCCACCACGACGAACCGTGGGTCCACGACATCGTTGTTGAGAACAGAAAGCGTGATGCCGCTGACGGTATCGATATCGCCCAGGGTGAAGGTATCGATCAGCGCTCCGACGTCGTTCTCTGGGACGGTGGTAGCCTCGAGGCCGGTGACGCTTGGAGCATCGTTGCTCGGCGTCACATTGATCGATGCGGTGAGGACCGCGGTCTTGTCGCCATCGCCATCCACCAGGCGATAGGTGAAGCTGTCCGGGCCGCTATAGTTGGCGCTTGGGGTGTAGCTGAATGTACCGGTCGCGGTGTCGAACGACAGCACTCCATGCGCGACGCCGCTGACGATTTCGTAACGATTGAAGCCGTCGCCCTGGGCGTCGTCGTTGCCGGCCACGCTGGCATCGGCCAGCGATCCGTCCTCGGCGACGATGAACGCTTCGCCTGCACCTTCTGGCAGGCTGTCATAGACATTGACCACGACCTTCTGGTGGATCGGATCGCCATCACCGTCATAGCCGGTCACGCTGAAGGTCAACGGCAGGTTGTCGCCATAGACGCCTGCGTGGTCGAGCGGCTGGTGCAGACCGAAGGCAAAGGACGGGTTCACCGGTGCATTGAGCGCCAGGACGAATACCGGTTGCACGTCGTCCGGCGGCGAATGGGGCGTGCCAACCTTGACCGCCACCAGCTCGTAGTCGACGCCGTTGCTGGCGAGGCGCTTGAAATACTCCAGGCTTGCGCCGCCGGAGGTGAGCGTCAACGGTGTGCCTTCGGGGGTTGTGACGCTGAGGTTGGTGAAGTCCAGTCGCACGCCCTTGCTGTCCGCACCCCAGGCGATGGGAATCGAACCAAAGGTCGACTGCACCAAGTTGAGATTGGTCTCGCTGACTGCGCCGGCCGCCGTGTCGGATGCCGTGAGACTGACATTGGCGAGATAGGTACCGTGGTTGTCTTCGGGGGCACCGATTTCCCGGAAGGCCAGCGTGTTGCTGCCGTCGTTGTCGCCGACCACGAAGAGCTTGTGCGCCTGCATGGCGCCGGTCGATGTGATGGTCTGTACCACCACGCCATTCCAGAGCACCTGCATGACGGTCGGGGTACCCGTATAGTTCGGCTTGCCCGCCTCGAAGGTCAGTTCATAGGCCTTGCCGATCCCAAGGCCGTTGACCGTCTGCGAGATGACGATGTTGCCCGGGCTGGCCTCCAGATCGACCATATAGCCGTCATTGCTGGAGGACAGGCCGCCATAGTTGTCGCCAACGCGCTCCAGGACATCGCCGCCACTGCCGTCGACCTGGGCAATCGTCCAGCCGCTGACGTTTCCGCTCGCGGTGCCACTACCGGTGCCCCAGGCATTGGAATTGGTGGCAAAGTCGTTGGCAAAGCTTCCGTTGACCAGCAGTTCGGTGTTGGATGCCGCGATGGCCTTGGGCGCATCGTCGTGGACGGTCACGTTCAACTGGCCGCTGAGGGCGAGCGGATCGAGGTTGACATCGCGCGCCGTGACCGCAGTCGAGAGGTCTAGAGTCAGCGATACGTCCTTGCCGTCTGCAATCACGTGGTCGATCTGACCGTAGAGGCGGAAGGAGTATTGGCCGTTCAGCTGATCGACCTGAAAGGTGAAGATGGTGGCCGTGCCCGACTTGGCGATCAGCGTATTGTCCGCGCCGAGCTCGTAGGTAATCGGTTGACCATTCGACTTGAGCGCCAGCAGCGCAGGATCGAGGCTGGTCATCTCGACCGAGTAGGTGCCCGGACCGTCCGGCCCGAAGGAGACAAGGTCGCTCAGGTTGCCGGTAAAGGTCCGGTCGCCGCCGTCGCCATCTCCGTTCTTGTCGTCGACATTGCCGTAGTCGGTGCCCTTGGTCTCGATCTCGGACTCGTAGACCGCTGCCGTATCGACAAGTCCCGTGGTGGTGGGCACATGGCGGGGGCCCACGGCGGCGATAGTGATTGTGATGGTATCGAAGCCGCCCTTTTCGTCGGTGACGGTGATGGTGAAGGTTTCGGTGACGGCTTGACCCTGCGCCAGGCCGGCGATGCGTGCCGGCACCGCCGCATAGCTCCAGACGCCGGTCTGGGTGTTGAGCGTGAGGTCACCATAGGTACCGGTGGTGTGGTCGGCCGAGAAGGTGAGTGGCACGCCATTGGGCTGGTCGACATCGGCAGCGGTGATCTGGCCGCTGGACTGGTTGAGCAGGCCGTTGCCCAGATCCCAGGCGTAGGCGTTGTTCAGATTGCCTTCGTTGCCGTCATAGTAGGGGCGATTGAGCAGGGCGGTCAGGTTCTCGGTGCCCAGGAGGAGGATGATGGCGTCATAGACGTCCTGCGCCGGCATCGGATTGGTGCCCACCAGCTTGTCGTAAAGCCCGACGCCTTCGACATTGCCCAGCAGGTTGTCATGCAGGCTCTGCAGCCGCTCCGGCGTAGTGTTGGCATCGCCATCATCAGCCGTATACTTGGCCACCACATCGAGCAGTGGCGTGCCGCCGGCCTTTAGGTATTTGGCATATTCGATGCCCAGCTTGGCCGAGGCCTCGTTGAGGATGTTCTTGTAGTAGCCGCTAATCGGCGTAGGGGTGGCATATTCGTTGTCGATATAGTCCCAGACCTTGGCGATCGCCTCGGCCCGGCCTCCCGGCAGGGTCCCGTCCAGGGTGTCCAGGATGGCATTCATGTCCATGCCGGGGACCAGCACGGTGGCGCCGTCGAAGCTGCCGCCGACCACGAATGGACCTCCGGGGCCCGCCTCGGTGACCCCCTCCAGACCGCTGATCGGCAGGTAGGGCTGGCTTTGCGTGTTGGTGATCACCGGCGCATCGTTGCTGCCGTTGACCGTGATGGTGACCGTCTGGAGGGCCGATGTCCCGAAGGCGTCCGTCACCTTGACCGTGAAGGTCTCGGTCTCGATCTGACCCTGCTTGAGTGCCTGCGTTTCGGCATCGGCATTGTCGAGGACATAGGTCCACTTGCCGTTGGCATCGACCGAGAAGCTGCCATAGGTGCCGGCGGCCGAACCATCGACCGACCAGATATGGCCGGACGCCTGATCCGGATCCTCGACCAGGAGTTGGCCGCTCGCCGTGGTGGCAAAACCGTTCGCCAGATCCCAGGTCCGGACAGCGCTGTCGCTCGTGCCTTGGTTGCCCTCGAAGTAGGGACGGGTGAGCAGGTCGGCGTCGATCAGGGTAATCGCCGCGGTCAGCGTCGGGGCCGGCTCAGCCGATCCAAAGCGCTGCAGCAGTGCCGCCGCGGTCAGGTTGCCCAGGAGGTTGTCGTGCAGGCTCTGCACGCGTTGCGGCAGCGTATCGGCATCAGCTCCATCGGGCGTAAATTTGGCCACCACATCGAGCAGCGGCTGGATGGTGCCGGCCTTCACCAGCGAGGCATATTCCATGCCCAGACGGACGAAGGCCTCGTTCACATTGGTCTGGTCGGGGCCGGCCGAACCATAGATGGTGTCAAGATGGTTCCAGACCACCGCGATGGCCTGCGCCTTGGCCAGGGCCGTGCCGCCCAACTCCGTCGCCACCGCGGCGAGAACCGCGGCAAGCGTCGAGGGTGCGGTCTGCAGGCCGGCAAGGCTCGTGCTGATCGCCGCGACCTGGCTGGGCTCCAGACCCAGCTGGCCGGAAGGAGCACTCGGGTTGGTCAACCCAGCCTCGTTCACCCCAGCAATGTCCCCAGCCTCAACCACAGCCCCAACAGCCGCAGACGGACCACTCACGATAACAGGACCGTCATTCGTGCCCACAATGTTGATGGTGAGCTGGGCCGTGCTTACCAGGCCGTCATTGTCGACCACCGTGTAGGAGAACACATCCTGCGCCGGTTCGCCTTGAGCGAGCGCGTTGGTCTGAGGATCGACGTCGCTCAGGGTGTAGGTGTAGCTGCCGTTGGCGTTGAGGACGAGGGTGCCGTAGATGCCCTCTATCGGCGTACCGACGCCATCGGTCTGCGCTGTTCCGGTGTCGCCGGCCCTCACGCCCTGAATTGACTTGGTGTCCAGGGAATTCGGATCGGTATCGTTCGTGAGGACATTGCCCTCGCCGACCGACTTGTCCGTGGTGCTGGGTGTTGTCGCGGCGTCTTCGGTGACGCTCGAGAACGAGTCGTCGCCCGCCACAGGCGCCTGATTGATCAACTGGTCGACTGGGATAGTGTTGTTCGGACCCGGATCGCCGGTAAACTGGAAATTTTCGATGTTGGTGACGGTGATGTGGATCGTGCCCTTGGTCAGCACATAGGCGCCGCCCGACTGGGTCACGGTCCAGTCGATCCATTTGCCAGCGAGCTTGACCAGGTCGGTGTCGCCGCTGGTGACCGGATCGTCGTCGTTGATGATGACGTTGACGCCGCCGGAATAGCCGGTGAAGTCGAGTTCGTTGCCGCCACCGCTGGTGTTGACGACGATGGTGGTGGAGGCGAGCGAGGTTCCGCTCACGTCGCCGAAGACCACGCTGTCGCCGGCGAAGAGATCGAGGACCAGGCGTTCGATCTCGTCGGCTCGGACCGTGCCGCCGCCGCCGGTATACGACACGGTGAGGTCGGCCTTGTTGTCCGAGGTGATGATGTCGTGGGCATCGCCCGCTGCGATCTGACCGATGGTGAAGGTGCGGGCCGTGCCGTCGCCGACGACATGCAGGATATCGTAGTTCGGGTTGGACGAACCGGTCTCGCCGCCGCCGTCGACACGGTCGGTGCCTTCGCCGACCACATAGGAGAACGTATCGTTGCCGGCGCCCCCCGACAGCACGTCGTCGCCGGCACCGCCGGCGAGGAAGTCGTTGCCGTCGCCACCATGCAATGTGTCGTTGCCGGCGCCACCGGAGAGCCGGTCGTTGTTGTCGCCGCCGTTGATGATGTCATCACCCAGGCCACCCAAAAGCACGTCGTCACCGGCGCCGCCGGTCAGCGTATCGGCGTCATCGGACGCGGCTTCGGCCGAAATCACCGAAACCTGCGCTATGAGTGAGCCGTAATAGTCTGGATCCAATCCATTGACCGAGCTGAAGATGAGCGTGGTCGTCGGACCATCGGCGGTGAAGGTGAACGTGCGTTCGACGAAGGTGCTCGACGCCGTGGCCCATGTCGTACCCGGCATGGCGCGATGGGTGAAGACTGCGGATTCATTGCCCGCCGTGACCGTGACTCCCGAGGTGACATTGGCCGTATTGGCCAGGATGTCCGGATTGGTCGACTGCAGGAAGGTGACGGTGTAAGTCTTGCTCGCCTCGGTGGCGAAGGTCTGTGCGATAGTGCCGTTGCTCATGCCCTGCATGTCGACGGCGTTGGTCCCGGCCGGGAAGCTGGCATTGAGCGCCCCCGGGACGAAGAGCAGGTCGACCGAACCGTTGGTCACGGTCCAGCCGGCGCCCAGATCGACGACCTGGCTGCCGTTGCCGACCATCACTTCAGCTGGGCCATTGAAGCCGCCATTGACGATCAGTTCGTCGCCGCCGACCAGATGGTCATTGCCGTCACCGCCATCGATATTGTCCGAACCGCCGCGACCCTCGATGATGTCACTGCCCGTGCCGCCGAGCAGGATATTGGCCGCCGCATTGCCTGCGATGATGTCGTTGTACGCGGTGCCGGTGAAGTTTTCGAAGTTCTCGAGCGTATCGGTGCCGGTGGCACGTACGACCGCGCCCGAGGCCAGATCGGCGTTCACGGCCGCATTGACGAGCCCGTAATTGGCGTGGTCGACGCCGGCTCCACCGTCGACGACGGCGCCGCCGGTGTGGTTGCCGCCGTACACCTCGTCACTGCCGCCACCGAGATCGGCATCGATGATGCCGGCAGCGCCGAGCTGATTGAGGAACAGGCTGTTGCCGTCGTGGTCGCCTTCGATCAGCACTTCTGTGGCACTGAGGTCGCCCTTGAGGACGGCCTGTTCATTGCCCTTGAGCTCGAGGTCGAGCGTTTCGACGTTCTGCGTGGTGATGGTCGAGGGCGTGCCGAGGCCGAAATGATCGACCGTGACGTCGAAGCCGGCAGCAGTCCCCTGCACGTAGTAGATGTTCTGCTCGGCTGCGAGGCGCTTGATCTGCAGCGTGTCGTCGTCACCGCCGCCATCCACCGTATCCGA
Source organism: Pseudomonadota bacterium (assembly GCA_023415605.1). Classification (GTDB taxonomy): domain Bacteria; phylum Pseudomonadota; class Alphaproteobacteria; order Rhizobiales; family Devosiaceae; genus Devosia_A. Next base: position 4,411 of record JAEZKB010000226.1, on the reverse strand, counting down.
GCCGTCGCCGACGATGGCAAGATGATTGCCCGGATTGTAGATGAAGGTATCGTCACCAGTGCCGCCCAAGAGGGTATCGCTGCCGGCGCCGCCGGAAATGGTGTCGTTATCGGCGCCGCCATCGATGCGCTCGTTGAGATCACCGCCGATGATGGTGTCGTTGCCGGCGCCGCCCTGGAAGGTATTCCCATTGGCAAAGAGAGACTGGTAGTGCGCCCCGAGGCCGCTGGCCGCGTTGGCGAGCGTCACGTGGTCGTCGCCTTCCAGCGCATTGAGGTAGTTCCCGTCCTCGAAGTAGGGGTTGTCGGGACTGGTGCTGGTCTGGTTGGCAGAAAACAGGTTGAGGTTGACGGTGTCGGCATTCTCGGTGAACACGCGGTCCACCACCGACGCGACGTTGAGGTAAACCGTCGCCGTATCAGTGCCGCCATTCCCATCGGAAATGGTGTACGTGAACTGGTCGGGCCCATGGTAGTTCGTCGCCGGCGTGTAGGTGATCGTGCCACCAACGTTGAGCACCACCGTGCCGTGCGCCGTAGCGATCGGCACGCCGACGGGCGAACCGTTCACATGGGTGATGACGATAGGATCGCCGTCGACGTCGCTATCGTTGGCGAGGAGGGTCGCCGCGCCGATGACGAGCGGCGTATCCTCGGTCGCGGCCAACGGCACCTGGGCATTGAGCGAGAAATTGTCGTAGCCGACGCCGTCGTCGTTATCGCGGGTGTAGAGGCCGACGCCACCCAGAGCGGGAGCGTCGTTCGACGTCAGCACCCGGGTCTGCGAGTTGCCAGTTACAGTCACCAAGGTGCCGCCGGTGGTGCTGACCTCCACCTTGAAGTGGACGGACGTGTTGCCGAGGTTGACGGCATTCTCAGAGTCGAGCAGCTGCGGGATGCCGTTCTGCACGCGCTCCAGGATCAGGTCGCGATAACTGCCCTGATTGTCGTAATCTTCGCCAAAATCGGCCCAGTAGACGCGATAGTAGTTGTTGGCGTCGACATAGCCGAAGACCACGCCGAGGGCGTTGTTTTCGTCGGACTGACCGTTGCCGCCGGTATGCGGATCGCCATCGACCTCGATGACGTAGTTGGTCAGCGTCTCCGTTCCCGCAGGCCAGCTGCCGGACGGCGCGCGTAGGAAGCCGTGGCCGGAGCCGCTTGTCTCCGCCGCGCGGTTGCTGTTGTTGGCGTCCATGGTCCAGCCCATGCCGGCATTGCCGAGGGACACGGGCACCCAGCCGCTGAAACTGCTGTCGTCGAAACTGTCCGAGAAGGAGAGTTGGCCGACATCGTTCCGGGCGTCCGGCGCGTCGTTGCTGCCGTTGATCACAAAGGACGCCGACGAATTGGCCGTGCCGCCGGTGCCGTCGGTCACGCGGTAGCTGAAGCTGATGGTCGCGCTCTCGGAGACGCCGAGGGCGCGGAACGGGTCTTCGCCATTGTCCGACCAGATGCGGACCTCGCCATCGGTGTCGATGGCCACATAGGCGTCACCAAAATTGGTGGTGATCTGGTAGCGGGCAAATTCTCCGCTGCCGGCAGCAACGGAACTGGTGCTAACGGTCAGGCCGGGATCGGTCTCGGCAACAGTAAAGCCAGTGACCTGATTGACGGAAAGGATGTCGCCGTCCGGATCGGCGTCGTTGCCGCGGACATTGCCGAGATAAAGCCGGGAGCCTGATTTGGCGGACTCCACCTGCGATTCCGTGATCGAGGTGAAAGTATCGACCACGGCCGTTGGTGCGTCATTCGTGCCGGTGACCGTGATGGTCGCCGTCGCGCTGTCCTGGGCGCCGGAGGGATCCTGAATAGTGTAGTTGAACTGGATGGTTGCGGACTGGCCGACGCCAAGGCCGCGGAATGGATCCTCGGCGCTGTCGGACCAGATGCGAACGGCGCCATTGGTATCGACGGTCAGATAGGCGTCCTGATCCGGCGCGCCATCATTGTCGATACGAATTGCAAAGCGTGCCTTTTCGGTACCCTCGGGCGTCTGCGAGATGATTTGCTCGACGCTCAGATTGCTGTCGGATTCGCTGATCGTGGGCAGGCCGACGGAGACGATGGCAATCGTGTCTCCATCCACGTCGTAGTCGTCGGTTCCGGCAGTCAGGATATTGCCGATGGAGGCACTGGAAGCCGAGTTGCCGGCAATGGTCGATTCCGAGACCGTGAAGCTGTCGTCATTGGCTGTTGGCGCATCATTGCTGCCGTTGACCACAAAAGTGGCCGTCGCCGAATTGGACTCGGCATTGTGGTCGTCTTCGACTGTGTAGTTGAAGCGGATCGTAGCGCTCTCATTGACGCCGAGCGCCTTGAACGGATCTTCGCCATTGTCGGACCAGAGACGGACATCGCCATCACGTTCGATCGAAACATAAGCATCGCCGAACTCGGTACGGATCCGGAAGCGCGCTTCCTCACCCGGGGAGAGATTGTTGTCGATCTCGGTCACCTGGGCATTGAGCCCGGTGCCGGGGGACAAAACAGTCAGCCCCGAGACATTTTCGACATGGATCGGGTCGCCGTCCGGGTCGCTGTCGTTGCCCGTCAGCACATTGCCCAACGCGATGCGGTCCGAATAGGGCGATGATGACGCGTCGCGCACGTCGTTCTCGGTCACGGTCGCCAGCGTGTCGTTGACAGCCACCGGCGCGTCGTTGGTGCCGGTAACGGTGATGGTCGCCGTCGCTGTGTCGGTGGCGCCGTGGCTGTCGCGCAGGGTGTAGGTGAAGCTGATTGCCGCGGTTTCGCCGACGCCAAGACCCTTGAACGGGTCGTGGCCGTCGTCGGACCACATCTTCACGTCGCCATCGTCCTCGATCTCGAGATGCGCGGTCTGATCGACGCCGTTGTTCTTGATGATGATGGTGTAGCGCGCGACTTCGCCGCTGCCGAGCGGCGGCGTATCGGCGGTAGCCGACACCAGTTGCAGGTTCGGATCACCGTGCAGGTTGACAGTCAGCGCCCCGGCGCTCTGCACCGCGATGCTGTCGCCATCGATGTCGGAATCATTGTCGGTCAGGTCGCCGACCTGCTCGCGATTGGTACCGAAAATGGTGCTCTCGGAGATCGAGAAGCTGTCATTGCGGGCATCGGGGTTGTCGTTCGTACCATTGATGACAATGGTGGCGATGGCGGTATCGGAGCCGCCGTTGCCGTCGCTGACGCGGTAGCGGAACGACACTGTCGCCGACTGGCCGATGGCCAGCGAGCGGAACGGATCCTCGCCGGACTCCGACCAGATCCTGACATCGCCATTCGCCGAAATGCCCACATAGGCATCGCCGAAATTGGTGTCGATGTGGAAGCGGGCCACGTAGCCCATATTGCTGACGCGATCGACGTCCTGGATGTCGAGGCCGCTGTCGGACTCGGTCACTTCGAACTCGGTCACCTGGGTGACGGTCAGGCTGTCGCCATCCTCATCGGTATCGCTGCCCGCGATGACCGAACCAACAAAGAATGGCGTCCCCGACGAGCCGGATTCGACATTGGCTTCGGAGACCGAAAATGCGTCCGGATTGGCCACAGGAGCATCGTTGACCGGCAGCACTTTGACGCTGAGCGTTGCGCCATCTTCGTCACCGTCACCATCGATCAGGACATAGCCGAAGCTTTCGATGGTTTGAGCGGATACGGCGTCCGGCGCCTCGTAAGTCCAGGTGCCCGTCGTGAAATCGAATGTGAAACGACCGCCCAGATTGGTGATCTCGACCAGCGATGAGCCAGTTTGTGTTCCGGTATCCCCGCCGGACCTGGTGATGAGCGAGGCGCCGTTCCACGTATAGGTCACGCCGTCGAAGGTGACCGAAAGGATGCGGCCGCCATCGGCGCCGAACTTGTCGTTGAGGAGGATATTGCCGCTGGCGCCACCGGCCTGTGGGGCGGTGTCGAGCAGGTCGTCGAGCGTATCCGCATCACCACTGTCGAGAATGATGACGTGGCCGCCATCCGGACGCGCCACATCGAGCAGGTCGCCATCGTTGACGGTGACGTCGCTACCGAGACCGACCGCATAGGATTCGATGCCATTGGTGGCGAGGAAACTGTTCCAGGCCTGGATTTCGGCCGGACTCAGGGCGTCGTTGCCTTCGACTTCGCCATCCGAGAAGAAATAGGCCGTCGTGTCACCAGGCGGATGACCGACATAGCCGGCCTGTACGGCAGCCAGCGCGTCGTCGTAATCAGTGCCGCCCGCGGGACTCGGGAAGGTCCCACCATTGATGAAGGCGATAGCGTTGGCCTTGGTCATCCAGCCGTGGCCGGTCGCATTGTCGCCGAACGTCACGACCAGCACATGGGTCGCCGCGCTGTCCTGGATCAGTTCAATGGCTGCGGCGCGGGCGAAGGCGAGGCGTGAATTGTAGGTGTTGGAGCCGTCGTCGTTCTCCGCCCTGCTGCCCGGG
>JAEZKB010000197.1 GCA_023415605.1 Pseudomonadota bacterium | reverse complement strand
CTGGCGGCGTTCGCGCTGCTCTTCGATGACCTCCGGCGGGGCCTTGGCGACGAACTGCTCGTTACCCAGCTTGCGGTCGATCTTTTCGATCTCGGCGTCTTCCTTGCCGATCTCCTTGGTCAGGCGGCCGCGTGCGACCTCGATGTCGATGACCCCGGCCAGCGGCAGCGCGAGCGTGGCTTCGCCGACGATGATCTGGGCCGAGCCCTTGGGCGCGTCCGAGGCATAGTCGACGCTCTCGAGGCGGGCGAGGCGCATCAGCGTTGCCAACTGGCTCTCGACGCGGGTGCCGGTGTCGGCCCCTGCCCCGATGATCAGCAGCGGAATCTTGGCGCCGGCCGGCACGTTCATCTCGGTGCGGACCGAGCGGATGGACGACACCACTTCGATCAGCCAGGTGAGTTCGGCGTCGGCCTCCGGATCCTCGAACCCGCCGGTCGGCCAGGCCGAGACGATGAGCAGATTGTCGCGCGCCGGGCCGAACTTGCCGGTTTCGGCCCACAGCTCTTCGGTGACGAAGGGCATGAACGGGTGCAGCAGCTTGAGGATGTCATCGAGCACATGGGCCGCAGTCGCCTGCGTTTCGGCCTTAGCGTCGGCGTCCTCGCCCTGCAGCACGGGCTTGGCCAGTTCGAGATACCAGTCGCAGAACGTGCCCTAGACGAAGTCATAGGCGGCGTTGGCAGCTTCGTTGAACTTGTAGTCCTCGATGTGCCGCGTCACGGCGGCGGCGGCACGCGCCGTGGCGCCGACGATCCAGCGGTTGACCGCCAGCTTGCTCTGGGCCGGGTCGAAGCCGGCAACGCGCCGGCACTCGTTCATCTCCATGAAGCGCGCGGCGTTCCAGAGCTTGGTGACGAAGTTGCGGTAGCCCTCGACGCGGCTGATGGCGAGGCGCATGTCGCGCCCCTGCGCCGCCATGGCCGCCAGCGTGAAGCGGGTGGCGTCGGCGCCATAGGTGTCGATCAGCACCAGCGGATCGATCACGTTGCCCTTGGTCTTGCTCATCTTCTGCCCGTGCTCGTCGCGGACGAGGGCATGCATGTAGACGGTATGGAAGGGCTCCGTTCCGGTGAATTCGAGCCCCATCATCATCATGCGGGCGACCCAGAAGAAGATGATGTCGAAGCCGGTGACCAGCACGTCGGTCGGGTAGTATTTCTTGAGCTCGGGCGTGTCGTGCGGCCAGCCCATGGTCGAGAATGGCCACCGCGCCGATGAGAACCAGGTGTCGAGCACGTCTTCGTCGCGATGCAGCGGGACCTTGCTGTCCTTGAGCTCGGCGAACGGGTCGGTGGCCTTGATCTGCGCCCACTTGGCCGGATCCTGGCGGTCGCGCTGGGTGGCCTCGAAGTCCTGGTAGAGCTTCTGGTAGGCGGTCGAGGTCAAGCCCGAATTGTGGAACTCGACCACCTTGCCGTAATAGGCCTTGGTCTGCTCGCGGATGTCGGCCTCGTTGGCGCCGACGAAGCATTTCGGGCCGGCGTCGAGCTTGCCGAAATCGGGGTCGGTCGCGACGCGCGGGCCATACCAGGCCGGGATCTGATGGCCCCACCAAAGCTGGCGCGAAATGCACCAGGGTTTGATGTTCTCCATCCAGGCGTAATAGGTGTTCTCGTACTGCTTGGGCACGAACTTGGTGCGGCCCTCGCGCACCGACGCGAGCGCCGGCTCGGCGAGGATGTCGGCCTTCACGAACCACTGGTCGGTCAGATAGGGCTCGATGACGATCTGCTTGGACTTCTCGTCATAGGGCACCATGATCTTTTTTTCTTCGACCCAGACGAGCACGCCCAGCGCGTCGAGATCGGCGACGATCCGGTCGCGCGCCTCGAAACGGTCGAGCCCGCGATATTCTTTGGGCGCGTAGCCGTTGATCTTGCCGTTGGTGGTGAAGATGTTGATCGGCTTGAGGTTGTGGCGGACACCGACCTCGAAGTCGTTGAAGTCGTGCGCCGGGGTGATCTTCACCGCGCCCGACCCCAGCTCCGGATCGGCATATTCGTCGCCAACGATCGGGATGCGGCGGCCCACCAGCGGCAGGATCACGTACTTGCCGATCAGGTGCTTGTAGCGCTCGTCCTCGGGATGCACCGCCACGGCGGCGTCGCCCAGCATCGTCTCGGGGCGGGTGGTGGCAACCACGATGCTCTCGTCCGATCCGTCGATCGGGTACTTGAGGTGCCACATCTTGCCGTTGGTCTCGATGTTCTCGACCTCGAGGTCCGAGATCGCGGTTTCGAGGCCAGGGTGCCAGTTCACCAGTCGCTTGGCGCGGTAGATCAGGCCCTTCTTGTAGAGCTCGATGAACACCTTGAGCACGGCCTCCGAGAGGCCCTCGTCCATGGTGAAACGCTCGCGCGAAAAGTCGGCCGAAGCGCCGAGGCGCTTCAATTGATTCATGATCGTGCCGCCGCTCTCGGCCTTCCACTCCCAGACGCGGCGCAGGAACTCCTCGCGACCCATCTCCCGGCGGCTCGGTAGCTGCTGCTCCATCAGCTTGCGCTCGACGATCATCTGCGTGGCGATGCCGGCGTGGTCGGTGCCCGGCTGCCACAGCACGTCCTTGCCGCGCATGCGCTCGAAGCGGATCAGGATGTCCTGGATGGTGTTGTTGAGCGCGTGCCCGATATGCAGCGAGCCCGTGACGTTGGGCGGCGGGATGACGATCGAAAAGGTCTCGGCGCCCGGCTTGGCTCCGGCTCCGGCGGCGAACGCCTTGGCGTCCTGCCAGCTCTGGTAGATCCGGCCTTCCACGGCGGCGGGTTCGTAGGTCTTTTCGAGCATGAGGTCTATCCAGCAACAAGAGCCCGCCACGAATGGGGCGGGCTGAGGAATTCGCGGTGCTTCTAAATCAAAGGCGCGGGGCGGAAGTCAACTGAAGCTTGATATGGGGAGGCAGCAGCGGCTTCGCCACACCCCGCCTGGTCAGTCGCCGCCACGGGAGATGCGGGCAATTTCCTTTTCCACCATGCGCTCGACCACGGAGGGCAGGTTTTCGTCCAACCACTCCTTGAGCATGGGGCGCAGCATTTCACGCATCATCGCTTCGAGCGTCACGCCCGATCCGACCATGGATAGGCCATTGAGGCGCGAGAAGGTACTCTTAACGGCCGATTGTGTGGCCCCGTCCAAGAGCTGGTCGGCCATGTCGCTCGACAGCGTGGGGTCCGGCATCGGCGCAGTCTGCGCCACGCTGGCCTGCGGCCGGGGTTCGGGACGCGGCATCGGCGGCGGCACGTAAGCCGGGCGCGGCGCAGCAGCCACCGGTGCGGGTGCGGGAGCCGGAGTGGGCGCCGGCGGCGGCTCGGGCTCATCGTCCATTTCCACCGAGAACATCGCCATCGGATCGCTCTCCGGCTCCGGATCGGGCGCGAAGGACACGTCCTCAGGATCGACCAGCTCCGCTTCCCCAGCAAACGGCTCCGGCTCTGCGGCGCTGCTGGAGCCGCCGAGGATATCCTCGAAATTCAGCGGCTTGGCGGGCGTAGCGTCTTCGTCCTTGTCGGCATCGAACATGATCTGTTCGGCCGAAAGGGCCAGCGGCTCGGGTTCCGGTTCGGGTGCGGGTGCGGGTGCGGGGCGCGGCGCCAGAGCAGGACGAATCGGCGGCGCCGGAGCGACCAGGGGCGACGTGCCGAGCCCGGCCGGCTTTTTGGGCGCGGCCGCATCGTCATCGGCAATGATCTGCCGAATGGACGACAGGATCTCGTCCATCGAGGGCTCTTTGGGCGCCGGCTTGTTCATTACTGCCTCACATCTCTCCCGCCGCCGGGAGACATACCCAAACCCACACCGGGGTTTACGGTTGATTCGTCAATGAACACTCTAGTCCGGCACGGCAATTTTTGCGAACCGCGCCACAGCGGCCAATCGACTCATCCCCAGAACTTTCCAGCGGAAATCTTCGCTGACCGGCTTGCGGCAAATACAAAAGGCGCCAGCCAGAGCCAGCGCCTTGGAAGGTTCGGGTAACGCAACGATTACTCGTCGATGGCGCGGAGCTCCGCCCAGACATCCTCGACGGTGGCGATATAGCCGTCGGCCGACTTCACCTCGACATTGAGCCCGAGTTCCGCCGGCGACAGCCGGCCTGCAGCGGCGACCAGCGCAAAGGACGCGATGATACGGCTCGTCGTCGCTGAGATCAGGCCTTCGCGGGCTTGGGTGAGTTCGGCCTGGGCGTTGAGCACATCCAGTGTGGTCGACTGGCCAACATCGCGCTCCTGCACGGTACCTTCGACGACAAGCCCGCCGGCCGAAACGGCGGAGTTCGCCGACTCGATCTGCGCCGTGGCGTTCTGCAGCGTGCTCCAGGACGAGATCACCGCCTCGCGCACCTGGTCGCGAGCCGCCAGAGCGTCAACTTCGCTCTTGATCTGGTTGAGGTTGGCCTTACGCACAGTCGCGCCGAGCGAACCGCCGTGATAGATCGGCACCGACAGCGACAAGCCGACCGATCCGGTCATGCCGCCCTGCCGTGGGTCCTGCTGGAAGCAGCCGATAGCGCAGACGGAGCCGACCAGACCAAGCGTCGGGCCAAAAGCGGCTTGAGCCGCATCGCTGTTGGACATCGCGGCGCGGATGGCGGCGCGGGCCGAAAGGATGGCCGGATGGTTCTCCTCGGCCGAGGCGATAGCGTCATCGAGCGACTTGGGCAGTACGCCGCCGAACTTGAAGTCCGTGGAGAGATTCTTGGGCTTGTGGCCGATCCAGCGCTCGTAGCTCGCCTGGCTCGACTGTAGCGACGCCATGGCGGCGCGGTAGCTGGCGACAGCAGCCGCCTGGCGCGCCTGCGCCTGCGATACTTCGATCTTGGTGCCTTCGCCCAGCCGCAGCCGGTTGTCAGCGCTTTCGACCTGCGCCTCGAAAAAGGCGACGTTCTCCCGGCGCAACGCCACCAATTGCTGGTCGCGCACCACGTTCATATAGGCCTGCACGGCGGAGAGCAGTACGTTCTGCTCGGAATTGCGCAGCGCGTACTTCGAGACTTCCGTCATCGCCCGCGCGCCTTCGATCGCGGCCTCGGACTGGAAGTTGTCGAAGACGTTCTGACGGTAGTCCAGGCCCAGCTTGAAGCTCGGCTCCGTGACCGTCGCCCTACCGTTGGTCACGGACCAGGCGACGCCACTCGATGCGTTGAGGTCGATCTGCGGCAGCTTGGAGGCCTTGGCGCGGGCGATGTCCTCAGCCGTTGCCTTGACGCTCAGGAGCGCCGACATGATCGTCGGGTTGTTCGAATAGGCGGCTTCCAGCGCCTGGCGCAGGGTTTCTGCCTGGGCGACCGCGGGTACGGCGGCCAAGATCAATGCAAAAGCGCTTGCGCGCAACGCCCCCGACAACTTCATAGGCACGACCTCCGACCCCAAGGACACTATGCCCGCGACATGGGGTTCACAACTACAATGGACAAGACAGGCAACGATTTCATGTACGAAATGGGGGCGGCGTGATGCGCCGGCAACACTGCTGGATGGCCGGTCAGTAACGCCCCGGTGACTTAAAATACGAACTCGTCCGCCTTCTTTGACGCGGTCAAAGGCGGCAGGCTGGTGTTGAATTCGGCGCGAGAATTGACCGTGTCGCCCGTCTTGACGAAGACATTGGCCACGGCTGTCGGGCCGCGCCGGATCATGGCGACCAGCCGGCCGCCATCCCGCAGAAGCTTGAACAGTCCATGCGGCACCTCGTCGACGGTGCCCTCTAGCACAATGACGTCAAAGCCTTTGGCGTGCGGTTGCGCGTCATCGAAGCCGCTGACCACGATCTCGGCATTGCTTATGCCAGCCGCCGACAATGCCTTCTGGGCCTCCGCCGCGAGCGTGGCGTCGCTCTCGACGCCCACCACTTCATGGGCCAGTTGAGCCAGCACAGCGGTGGAATACCCAAGGCCCGCACCAAGATCGAGTACGGCATCGGTCGGCTCGATCTCGGCGAGCTGGATCAGCTTGGCAAAGGGCGCTGGCGCTGGCATGGCGCGGCCATTGCCGAGCTCGTGAGTCTCGTCGATATACGCCAATCCCCGCCGCGCCGCCGGAACGAAGTTCTCGCGCGCAACAGTCCCCATGGCCGCCAGAATCCGACGGTCCGTGACATTACTGGTGCGCAACTGATTGTCCACCATCACCTGGCGCGCGCGCTCGAAATCCACCATGTCGTTCACCCCTGGGCACGTTCTGTCGCCGTCCCATACGCCCGCCGCGCATCGCGTTCAAGCGCGTCAAAGTGCCGTGCACTGGGCACTGGAAAGGTGGTGTCGGGGGAATGTTGGAGGCCACGTCCGGAATCGAACCGGAATACACGGATTTGCAATCCGCTGCGTAACCACTCCGCCACGTGGCCTCAACGACGCGGCTGTTTATGTGAGCGCAGAGGTTTCTGCAAGGTTGAGATCGCTGTCAGGGTGGCGAAAATCAGCTGCCGGCGCCTGCGTCACCATTTCTTAGCGGCCATGGCGCATGGTCGGGAAGCGGCAGAAGGACCGGTTTGGCACCGGGCGAGGCCGCTCGGTGCAGACGTCATGCTTCCAGGCCACCTCATTTCGCTGCCCATCGCCCGGTCCTTCCAGGCGGCCTATGCGTTTCTCTCCGATCCGCAGAACTATGCCGCTTGGGCCGCGATCGAGCCCGAGACTTACCGGCAGATCGACGATTGGGTGTGGGAGGCCGAGACGCATTTCGGCGGCCCCCGCCATATCCTCTTTTGCCGGCCCAACCCGTTCGGCGTGCTCGATCACGCGGTCTATGTGCCGGGCGCGGAGCCGGTGATGATGCCGGTCCGGCTCGTCGAGAGCGATGACGGCTGCATCTACACGTTCCGGTTCTTCCGGCGGCCGGGCGTCACCGAAATGGAGTTCCGCTCCGCCGTCGAATGGGTGCGCACCGACCTCATGGTCATGAAGCAAGTGGTCGAAACCCACGGCTGACTTCCCGGGCGCTCTTGCCGGGCGGCAGCGGCTATGCTGGTTTCGCGCCATGAGCACAGCGTCCCATGCCTCCCCTGCCCGCCTCGATCCGCAACCCATTCTCGCCGGGCTCCTCGCTGCGCTGGTGGGCTATGCAAGCACCTTCACCCTCGTTCTCGCGGGTCTTGCCGCGGTTGGCGCGACACCGGCACAGGCGGCGTCGGGGCTGCTGGTTCTCTGCCTCGCGCAAGCCGTGCTGAACATTGTTGGCGCCCTTCGAACCCGAACGCCACTCAGTTTCGCCTGGTCGACGCCCGGCGCGGCCTTCCTGATTTCGCTCGGCGCGCTCGAGGGCGGATTCGCCGCCGCGATTGGCGGTTTCATCATGGCAGCGGCCCTGGTGGTGCTCGCCGGGCTGTGGAAGCCGTTCGCCCGCGCCGTCAGCGCCATTCCGGCCAGCGTCGCCAATGCCATGCTGGCCGGTATCCTGCTGACCCTCTGTCTTGCGCCCCTGAAGGCCATCGAGGTCGAACCGGCATTGGCGCTGCCAATCGTTCTCGCCTGGGGACTAGGGGTCGTGTTCGTCCGTCGCTATGCCGTGCCGCTGGCTGTGCTGGTGACCATCGTCGTGCTGTCACTCACCACGCAACTGCCACCCGGCGCGCTTGACGGCAGCCTGCCAAGGCTCGAATTCGTGCCGCCGATGTTCACCCTCGACGCATTCCTGCGCATCGCGCTGCCGCTCTTTGTCATCACCATGGCTTCACAGAACCTGCCCGGAATTGCGGTGATGAAGGCCAATGGTTATCCGATCACCCCGGCGCCGATCTTCGTCTGGAGCGGAGCGCTCAGCGCCGTGGCAGCCTTGTTCGGCGGCCATGCCGCCAATCTCGCCGCCATCACCGCCGCCATCAATGCCGGTCCGGAGGCCCATCCCGATCCGGCACGTCGCTGGCTGGCCTCGGTGACCACCGGCGTCGCCTACGTCTTCTTGGGGCTGATCGCCGGGCTCGCCGCCGCCTTCATCACCGCCTCGCCGCCGGTCTTGATCCAGGCGGTTGCCGGCCTGGCGCTGCTGACCAGCCTGGCCGGGGCGCTGGCCAATGCGCTGGCCCACGAAGAGGAGCGGCTGCCAGCCATCCTGACCTTCGTCACCGCCGCATCGGGCATTACCATCATGGGTATCGGCGCCGCCTTCTGGGGGCTCGTCGCCGGGATCGTGCTCCTGGTGCTGTTGCGGTGGCGGGCAAAGACGTGAGCCGGATCGCCGCCGTGGTCCTTGCCGGCGGCCGTGGCGAACGCTTGGGGGGCGTCATCAAGGCGAATCTGACAATCGGCGGCAGACGGCTGCTCGAGCGGGTGAGCGCCGTCCTCGCCGAGGCCGAAACGATTCTCGTCTCTTGCGGAAGCTTCGACCCGGCGTCCCTCAGGCTGCTGCCGGGTCAGCTCGCCATTCCCGACCTCCCGACCGAATACGGTGGCCCCCTTGCCGGCCTCGCCGCCGCGGTGCAGTGGGCCACGGGCCAGTCGCAACCGCCCGAGTGGCTGATCCTTGCTGCCGTGGATACGCCCTTCCTGCCGCCTCAATACCTTCGCCGCTTGGCCGATGCTGCCGCTCCGGCCGCCATCGCCAGTTTCGGTGGCCAGCCTTACCCCACCAGCTCCGCCTGGCAGCTCGAGGCGGTCTGCGATCTTCCCGAGCGCGTTCGCGTCGGGAGCGCTCCACGTAGCCTCAAGCGTCTCGGGCAAGCCCTTGGGGCGGCTGATATCCCGTTTCCGGCCCACGCCGGCGGCGACCCCTTCGCCAACCTCAACACGCCCGAGGACCGGCTCGAACTGGAGCGGCGCGCGCGGCTTGCATGACGGGCTGCGAACAACTGGCGCCGTGGCGGAAATTGCCCCTTGGCAAACGGAATCGAACCCGCTAAACGGTCGCTGCCTTCACCAAGAGGCTGGCCTTCGGGCCGATGAAGTTGTTCCGCGGTAGCTCAGTTGGTAGAGCATTCGACTGTTAATCGAATGGTCCTTGGTTCGAGTCCAAGCCGCGGAGCCAACTTCTCCTACGGCCCTGCGCCGTCTCCCTCGTATTTCTCCTGATCTTCATGGCTTTTTAAGCCGGCCTATCCAAACTCCTTGCCATATTGGCCGAGGTGATAATGCGCCTGCTCAATTGGCTGAAGTCATTATTCGTTATCCGCCGCGATAATCCCGAACTGATGCGCGTTCAGTTGCACGCGTTGAGCCGGCACATTCCGCTGATGTACTTCGTGCTCATCACCAATACGCTGGCGCTGGCGATCACCCACGCGACGTCCGCCCCGCCAATCCTGACGGTTTTCTTCCCAGGCATCCTGATCGCCATCAGTGCGCTGCGCCTCATCAAGTGGTGGCGGACGCGCGGCCAGGAAGTCAGCCCCGAAGAGGCCTACCGCAAGCTGCGCGGCTCGCTGATCTTCGGCGTCATCCTCGGCGTCGGCTTCACGTCCTGCGCGCTCAGCCTTTACGGCTATGGCGACGCCGCCGCCCGGGCTCACGTAGCCTTCTTCATCTCGGTTACCGTGATCGCCTGCATCTTCTGCCTCACCTCGTTGCGGCCGGCGGCGTTGGCGCTGGTCGTGGTCGTGGTGGTGCCCACCGTTCTCTTTTTCGCCACCGCCGGAAACCTCGTCTTCATCGCCATGGCGCTCAACCTGCTGCTGGTGAGCGGGGCGTTGACCATCGTCCTGTTTCACAATTTCGAGCATCTCACCCGAGCGGTGATCTCACAGCAGCAACTCAGCGCCAGCAATGCCGAGATGCAGGCGCTGTCGGCCGAAAACATCCGTCTCGCCAACAGCGACAGCCGCCTGACCGGCCTTCCGAACCGGCGGCATTTCCTCACCGAACTCGAGGCGGCGCTTGTCGAGCGTCGCGAAACCGGCGTTCCGGTCTTTGTCGGGGTCGTCGATCTCGACGGCTTCAAGCCGGTCAACGATCTCTACGGCCAT
>JAEZKB010000185.1 GCA_023415605.1 Pseudomonadota bacterium | reverse complement strand
ACCATCCACGGCGAGGAGTGCTCGGCCTACTGGCCGGCGGGCACTGCCGCGATGCATCTCAATGCTGTCATCGCGTACGCGGTGGAACGCTATCGCCTGGTGACCGGAGACGATTCGCTGGAACGCGACGGCGGCCTGTCCATCCTGGTGCAGACCGCCCGGTTGTGGGTTTCCCTGGGCCACCACGACCATGCCGGCGCCTGGCACATCGACGGTGTCACCGGGCCCGACGAATACAGCGCGCTTTCCGACGACAACGTGTTCACCAACCTCATGGCGGCGCGCAACCTGTCTGCCGCCATCGACGCCTGCGCCCGCCACCCGGATCTGGCGCTGTCGAACGAGGTGACCGCAGAGGAGATAGAGGTCTGGCGCAAAGCCGCCGACAAGGTCCACATTCCCTACGACAAGCATCTGGGGGTGCATTCCCAGTCGGCGGGCTTCACCCGTTATGCCCGATGGGATTTCACCGCGGGCAATCCGGAGCCGCTGATGCTCTATGCGCCCTATTTCCAGCTCTACCGCACGCAGGTGGTCAAGCAGGCCGACCTAGTGCTGGCGATGCACTGGTGTCCTGAGGCGTTCAACGCCGAGCAGGTCGCCCGCAACGTCGACTACTACGAGCGCATCACGACGCGCGACTCGTCCCTGTCTGCCTGCACCCAGGCTGTGCTGTGCGCAGAGGCCGGGCACCTCGATCTGGCCCACGACTATGCCCACGAGGCTGCCCTAATAGACCTGCGCGATCTGCAGAACAACACCCGTGCCGGCCTGCACATGGCCTCGCTGGGGGGTTCCTGGTCGACCATGGTGGCAGGCTTCGGCGGCCTGCGCGAGCACGGCGACACCCTGGTGCTCAACCCGCGGCTGCCCGCCGACATCACCGGGCTCACCTTCCGGTTACGCCGCCGCGGCTTGCACCTGCTCGTCGAGGTGAACCACGAGCGGGTGCGGTGCAGCCTGCGCGACGGCGGCCAGGACGGGACGCGACCACGGCTGCGGCTGAAGCTTTACGGCGAGCCGGTGGAGGTCACCGCGGAGGAAGCGGTGGTGCGCCCGATCGTCGCGCTGCAGCCCTTGCTGCCCACACCCTCCCAGCCGCCGGGCCGCCGGCCGCGGGGCCATGCGCACTCGGTGGAGTCCGACCCGTCCGGCCAGGGGCCAGTGACCTGACCTCGCCTGTCCCCGCGCTGCCTGCTGCTATCCTGCAGGGGCGCGGCCCGACAGCGGAAGGTCATCGTCATGACTTCGAACATTTCGGATGTGTTGATGCCCGCTGCCTTCTTCGGCCACGGCAACCCGATGAATGCCCTTGAGGTCAACCGGTTCACCTCGTCGTGGAAGACCTTCGGCGAGTCGGTGCCCCGGCCACGCGCCATCCTGGTGGTCAGCGCGCACTGGTACATCAACGCCACCGCGGTCACCGCGATGCACAGGCCGCGCACCATCCATGACTTCTACGGCTTCCCGCAAGAGCTCTTCGACGTGCAATATCCCGCGCTGGGACTGCCGGAGATGGCCGAGGAGGTCAGCGACCTGGTCCACCCGACCTGGGTCGGCGCGGACCTGGACAGCTGGGGCATCGACCACGGCACCTGGTCGGTGCTGGTGCACGCCTTTCCCGACGCCTCCATCCCGGTCGTTCAGCTCAGCATTAACGCCAGCAAGCCACTTGACTATCACCTGGAGCTCGGTGCCAAGCTCGCGCCGCTGCGCCGGCGTGGGGTGCTCATCATCGCCAGCGGGAACGTGGTGCACAACCTGCGAGCCATGGACTGGAAACTCGCCGACGGCGGTTATGACTGGGCGCAACGCTTCGACGAGGACGCCAAGGCGTGCATGCTCACCGATCCGACCGGGTTCGCGACCCTGGACGCGCACCGCGATTACTCCCACGCGGTGCCCACCCCGGATCACTTCATCCCTGCCCTGTACCTCGCCGGGCTGGCTGGAGCTGCCAGCGAACCCGGCACGGACGTTCTCGTCGACGGCTACGCGTACGGGTCGCTGTCGATGACGGCCTACACCCTGGGCATGTCCTGTCCACCGGCTGACGGACGAGGCGGATCCCCGCAGCCACCGCCCGGCCTGCAGCCGGACGGCTCCAACATCTGAGCAAGCGCCGGCTGGTCGATGCTCATGGCTCAGCACCGGGACGGGCCGGTCCGCGAGGTCCGTTGCGTCAACTCGGTTGTGCGCCGCCGCCCGGCCTGAGAGCCTGGCCGCCTCGGGAGAGGCGACCATGACGCGGACGTTTTTGCAGCCGGACGACCTGCACGGCCTGGTGGCGGACCAGTTCGGCTCCGACCGGCGACTCGCTGCCCTGGACCGGCTGACGGGCGGCACCAAGAAGGGCGTCTACCGGCTCCGGCTGGACGACGGGACAACAGTGATGCTGTACGTGTGGGCCGCGGGCGAGAACTACTGGCCACCGTCACCGGCAGTCCCGGACGACCCGTTCACCGACGCTTCGGGCGCGGATCTCTTCGCCGCCAGCCACGCGGCGCTAACCGCAGCGGGAGTGCGTGTCCCGCATCTGATGATGATCGACCCGGACGGCCGTCACCTCGAGGCCGACATCGCGCTTGTCGAAGACGCCGGCGCGCTGCGGCTGGAGACGTTGCTGGAACACGATCCGGCCACCGCCGCCGCCCCGCTGGCCGCGCTCGGTGACGCCCTGCGCCGGATGCACACCGCCTTCGGTCCGCACTACGGCAAGGTCGCGGCCATTACCCGGGGAG
>JAEZKB010000162.1 GCA_023415605.1 Pseudomonadota bacterium | reverse complement strand
ATACTTGGTGTCGGCCGACCAGGGCGCGAAGCAGGCCGGGTCGGCGCCGGGGCCGGCGACCACTTCGGGGCCGGCGAGAGTCGGGGTGGCAAAGCTGGTGGTCATCATCAGCCCGGCAAGCGCGGCCGATGCTATGCGTAGTGCCTTCATTGTCTCCTCCCAGAGAACGTCGAAAGATACTTGCGTCACCTTGGATGAGCCGCTGCGGGTGCGCCCCTCCTCCTCGAGTGGGCGGCCGGCGCGGGTCATCTCCTCCTATGGTGGGCCGTGGGCCCGATCCGACGCCTCTCGGCGTCGAAACTCAAAAATCCTCCGTCTACGTCGCCGGGGCGTCCTTGAAGAGGGCGAGGCCGGCTTCGAGATGCATGGTCATGCGGTATTGGTAGGCGATGCGGTTGCGCGCCTCGAGCGCGTCGACGATGGCAGCGTGCTCGGAATAGTTCTCGCCGCCAAATTTGCGGCGACTGACGCCATTTTCCATGATCTTGAGCATGACCGGCTTCATGATGCGGTACATCTCGTTGATCTGACGGTTGTCGAGGATGGCGATAAGGCGCGAATGGAAGCGGAAATCCTGCAGGGCGGCGCGATCGACGGTCTCTTCGGTCTGCATGGCGTCGTTGATGGCGCGCAAAGCGGTGACGTCTTCGGCGGTAGCCTTCTCGAACAGGATGTCGAGCGAGCCGACCTCGATCAGCGACCTAAACCCTTGTGTATCAAGGAAAGTTTCGCGGCTCAGCTCAAGCGTGTTGAAGGAATAGAGGTCGAAGACCGCGTCCATGCGGCGGTCGATGATCACTGCGCCGACCTTGGGACGGACATCGACGACGCCGTAGGTCTTGAGGATGCGCATGGCTTCGCGAACGGTGTTGCGGCTCGAGGAGAACATCTCGCAGAGTTCGCGCTCGGACGGGAGCTGGTCGCCGACTCCCAAATTACGCTGGTCGATCAATGACTTGATTTCGTCGACGAGAATTTCGACGGCCGAATCCGTCAGGTGCACACCCGGCGCCCTGGGGCTGCGGACCGTGGATTTTCGAACGAGCGGAACAACATTGTCCCTCGCCATGATCGCCTCGGCGCGGTTGGGTAGAACGGAATGTGGAAGACCCCTCAGTCCCGTATTTGTGGGACCAGAGGGACGCTATTTGCTGGCAGGCGGTGAGTCAAGCGCTCACCATCGAGCCAAAGAACCGAATCTGCACTGTTGATCGTCGCAACTGGTCCAACAAATAGGGCAGTAGCGATGACCGTATCTCCACTGGCCGCGAACCGGCACGAGTAGAATGCAGGCATGCTAACATGTCAGCTAATATTAGTCTAGGTGGTTGCCGGCTGGTGTCCGTAAGCCCGAAAGTCCAATAGCGAGCGTCGTAATGAGCATCGTAGTGCGTCAGCGCGGATCGTGAACTTCTGTCAGTTGATGGTCAGCTTGATGTCGCCGACGGGGATGAGGGCCGATTCACATCGGCCGGCGGCAGGTGAGTCCCCAGTCCGCCGGCGCGGAGAAGCGACCAGAGTGTCGTCGTCACGATCAGCACGGCGATGGTGATAGCAATTGCGATCGGATGGAAGCCGCCAAGAATGAGGAAGGTGGCGATGGTGGTGCCGAGCCCGGCGAGGATGAGGGTCAGTTGCAGGTTGATGTAGCCGAGCGCGCCGGCGAGCGTCTTGAGAGCCAGGAAGGACAGTGAGGCGGGGGCGAAGCCCCAGAGCAAGGTCAGGAGACTGACGAAGAGGATCATGAAGGGCAGGCCTTCGAGGGTCTTCATGAGATCGAACTGGCGGTCAAGGACGGACCTGAGGATATGAAAGCTCGTCATGGCAAGGGCGCTGCTGAGGACCGGTACGACGACGGCGCTCAGCCCATAGAGCAGGGCCCACTCGCCGCCGGTGAAGCGGAGACGCTTCCAGGCGCGGCAGTCGTCGATGAAGATGCGCAGCAGAGTCATGGCGGCAATAGATGCGCCGGGCGGCTGAATGCAGCCTGAAATGAAAGCGGCGCGACCCGTTGAGGATCGCGCCGCGAAGCTTCCGTCAGTGCAGAGAGATCAGCCCTTATAGGCGTAGGTCTTCTGTTGCTGCTCGCCGAGACCTTCGATGCCCAGCTTCATGGTCTGGCCAGGCTTCAGCCACACCGGCTCGGGCTTCTGGCCCATGCCGACGCCCGGCGGGGTGCCGGTGGTGATCACGTCGCCCGGCTGCAGGCTCATGAACTGGCTCAGGTAGGCCACGAGGTGGGCAACGCCGAAGATCATGGTCTTGGTCGAGCCGTCCTGGTAGCGATGGCCGTCGACCTCGAGCCACATCTTGAGGTTCTGCGGGTCGGCGACTTCATCCTTGGTGACGAGCCACGGGCCGATCGGGCCGAAGGTGTCGGCAGACTTGCCCTTGGTCCACTGGCCGCCGCGCTCGGTCTGGAAATGGCGCTCGGAGAGGTCGTTCACGACGCAGTAGCCGGCGACGTAGTCGAGGGCATTGGCTTCGTCGACATATTTGGCGGTCTTGCCGATGATGACGCCGAGTTCGACTTCCCAGTCGGGCTTGAGCGTGTTCTTGGGCAGCTCGACATCGTCGTTGGGGCCGATGATGGCGCTCGTCGCCTTCATGAACAGCACCGGCTCGGAGGGGACCGGCAGGTTGCTCTCGGCGGCGTGGTCGGCGTAGTTGAGGCCGATGC
>JAEZKB010000260.1 GCA_023415605.1 Pseudomonadota bacterium | reverse complement strand
GTGCAAGATGGGGCAGCGTCTGCGACGGCCCGGGGTCCTGCGATGTCACGGGAGGCGGCACGTCGAACGAGGAGCCCGCGTCGTCGAAGAGCAGGTCGAGGCGATCAACGCTCCCCTGCCCGACGCTTTGTGGTCCGAGGGCCTCGAAGTTGCCGTGGGCGCCGCTGTCGCCCGCTGGACCGACGGCGGGTTGAATGCCGTTCTGATCGAATAGCGCAACCAGCACGTCATCAGGAATCTCGGTATCGCCGACAAACAGCGCGAAGGCGGTCACGGCGCCGCCGGGGATGACGATCACCGTGCCGTCGGGCTGGACGAAGAGGAGATCGGACCCCTCGGTCCGGGGTGTGCCGATATCAGCGCCCGCCGGAAGGCGGGCAATACCAGCGGTGATGACGACCACGGTGGTGGCAGCAAGGTTCGTGGCGATGGCAGCGTTGGTAACCACTCTTCAGCCCTCTTTCGGCGAACCCGTGGTTCCTGTGGGAATAACGGGCTATGTCGCCGGCGGGACTCGTCACACCTTGGTGCGACATCGCGGCCGGCCCTATGAGCGGTTTTTCACCGGCGGGGGGCGCGCCACAATGTACATATTTGGTTGTTTCTCGATGGTAGAGCGGATGGTTACCGGCCGAGAGAATTCCCTATGAACGTCAATGACTTAACGCCGCCGTCGGAGGAGACGTCGATAGAGCGGGTGCGCGAGATTCAGAGCCATCCGGCGTTTCGCGCGGCGATGCGCCACTCACTCGAACGCTCTATTTCCGTACACCGTGGTGGCCGCCTGTTCGGCTGGCTTCTCGGCGACCGGGCGCGCGCAGTGTTCGGCAACATGGTGACGTACCTCGACGCGACATATGAGCCGGGCAACACAAGATCGGGCCTCACTTCCACGCGGATCAAGGAGTTGGCAGCCGAACTCGGACTTTCGAGTCCCAATCGCGCAGCGGCGATGCTGGCGCTGATGCAGGTGTCGGGTTTTGTGGCGCCGGCCCCGGCAGCCGTCGACATGCGGGTGCGGCGGCTCGTGCCGACGGAAAAGCTGAAAGCCGTGCAGCGCGAACGCGCTGCCGGGCAACTCGAAGCGCTGGCGCTGCTGGAGCCGAAGGCGCAGGAAGCGCTTAGGCGGCTTGGCGACCCCACATTCGAGCGTGGGCTGGCGCTGCAGTTCGCCGGCTTCTTTCTCAGCGGCTTCCGCCTGCTCAAGCATGCGCCGGAGCTGACGCTGTTCGCCGATCGCAGTACGGGGATGGTGCTGCTCTACCACTTAATGCTGCAGGGCTGGGAAGACCCCGAGTCGCCCGTCGATCTCTCCATCGCCGACCTCTCCCGCCGCTATGGGGTTTCGCGCGCGCACATCATCCGGCTCCTGCGCGAAGCCGAAGAAGCGGAGCTGATCAGGCGCGACGGCAACAGACTCACGGTCACCCTTCGCTGCCGGGAGGCGGCCGCCGATTTCAACGCCACCATGATGCTGCTCTTTCGCGGTGTGGTGAACCGGCTGGTGACGGCCTAGCGAGAGGCTGGCCCGTGCGGATGGGCGAGGCTATGGTTCGGGCCAACCACAACAACATGTCAGGACAAGAGCCATGGGCGAACGCATCAAACTGACCGCATCGGACGGCTTTGCCTTTAACGCCTATCGCGCCATGCCCGACGGAACGCCGCGCGGCGGCGTGGTTGTGATCCAGGAGGTCTGGGGGCTCAACACCTGGATCCGGAGCGTCGTGGACCGCTGGGCCCGTCATGGCTATCTGGCGGTCGCGCCAGCCATGTTCGACCGCATCGAATATGGCTATGAGAGCGATAATTACGGGCCGGACCAGTTCGTGATCATCGGCGAGATGATGAAGAAATTCGACATGAAGACCGCCATGCTCGACGTCGAGGCAGCAATCAAGGCGGCAGCCGAGGGCGGCAAGGTGGGCATTACCGGCTATTGCTTCGGCGGACGCGTGAGCTGGGTCGCCGCGCATCATGGGATGGGGCTGACGGCGGCCTCTGGCTACTATGGCGGCGGCGTGCCCAGCTATCTCGACCTCGAACCGTCGATTCCGATCGAGATGCATTTCGGTGATCGTGACAAGGGTATCCCGCTCGAGCAGATCGAGCAGCTCAAGGCCCGACACCCCAGCGCCGACATCTACGTCTATCCAGCCGATCACGGCTTCTGCAACAGCGAGCGACGCGTGACGTTCGACGAAGCCGCCTGCACCAAGGCTTCGGCGCGAAGCCTTGCGTTCTTCCACAAGCACCTTGGCTGAGGTGGAGCACGGCGGGAGTAGCGAGGACGACCTGGCAGTGTCGGAAGCCGGGGATTTCGATCTGGCGGCACACCTCGCCTATCTGCAGGCAGAGTTGGTGGCGGCGCGGACTACACCGCTCTCGTCCCGCCAGGCGCTGCTGGTGGCGATGTTGATCGACGCCTATGCCGACCGGCTGTTCGCGGCGCAGAGCGAGGCGGACGATATCCTGTCGTTCCGCGCCGGGCTGGCGGGGGGCTCGCCGGCCTTGGCCCTGGTGTTCGATCTGGCGGCCGGCCGAGCGCGGCTGGTGACCGAGGCGGTGAAGGTGCCGGTAGCAGACTACGGGGCGCTCAGCGTTCAGGACTTCATGGTGAGCCTCTACAACGGTCATACGGTCCAGCGCGTGCTGGCGATGGGCGCCGACGGGGCGCGGCATGATGTGCATAGGGTGTTGAGGGAGGCGGTGGGGGCGCTCACCCCCTTCCCGGCGCGGCGAATGCCATGACCTGGTCGGCAATCGCTCGCTCCGTTGGAAGTCGCTCCATTGAGCTGGCGCCGTAGAAACCGTGGCAGGTCCTAGTGCGGCTGAGGACATAGGCAGCGTCCTCTGGCATCGAGATTGGGCCGCCATGGCAGAGGACGATCACATCGCCGCGCTCCGCCAGCGCGGCGGCTGACCATTCGTCGATCCTGGCGATGCAGTCGTCGAGCGTCAAAGCAGTCTCGGCGCCGATCGATCCCCCGGTGGTGAGACCAAGGTGGCAGACGATGATGTCCGCACCAGCCCTGGTCATGGCTACAGCGTCGTCGGCTGAGAAGACGTAAGGCGTGGTGAGCATATCTTTCTTGGCGGCACGCGCCACGATGTCGACCTCGAGCTGATAGCTCATGCCGGTCTCTTCGAGATTGGCGCGGAAGGTGCCGTCGATCAGGCCCACGGTCGGGAAATTCTGGATACCCTGAAAGCCGAGCGACTTCAGCTCATCGAGAAACTTGTCGGGGATCATGAACGGATCGGTGCCGTTCACACCCGCCAGAACCGGTGTGTGCTTGACCACCGGCAGAACCTCGTGGGCCATCTCGATGACGATGTCGTTGGCATTGCCATAGGCCATCAAGCCCGCGAGCGAGCCGCGGCCGGCCATCCGGTAGCGACCGGAATTGTAGATGACGATCAGGTCGATGCCGCCAGCTTCTTCGGCTTTTGCAGAGAGGCCGGTACCGGCGCCGCCGCCGATGATCGGTTGGCCGGCTGCGATCTTGCTGCGCAGACGGGCTAGGATGTCGGAACGAGTCATGGGTAGTCCTCAGGAAATCTGGCGGAAGTTCTGGACCAGCGCCTCGGCGAAGGCGCGGTCGTTGATATGCAGGTCGAGCTCGACGAGTTGCCGATTGGGCGCCGACTGCCAGCCGGCGCGGATGGCGTCAAAGAGCGCCGCATCGGCGTCAGGATCGTGGAAGGGCTGACCCGGCGCATCGATCGCGGAGACACCACGCAGGGGCAGCAGGAATCGTACCGGCCCGTCCATGCGATTGAGCCGTGCGACGATGAACTCGCCAATCTGGCGATTCTCGTCAGGCGTGGTCCGCATCAGCGTGACCTGAGCGTTGTGGATGTGGAACTTGCGTCCCGAAAAGGTGGCGGGGACGGTATCCCGGGCGCCGAAGTTGACCATGTCGACGGCGCCGACCGAGCCGACATAGGGCAGCCCGGTACGGATCGCGGCGCCGAAGCGGTCCTCGGTGGCAGGGAACACCCCGCCGACCAAGAGGTCCGGCACTTCGGTGGTCGTGATGTCGAGCAAGCCGCCAACCAAACGTGAATCGGCGAGCTTCTCCATGGATTGGCCACCCGTGCCGGTGGCGTGGAAGATGTAGACCTCATGGGTCTTTTCCATCTCGTCGCGCACCATGGTGACGCAGGCAGTGGTGACGCCGAACATGGTCATGCCGACGCCCGGCTTATCAGCCGATGCGGCGGGCGGGGTGTTGAGGGCCATCCCGGCTGCAGCATGGGCGGCGTTGCCGATGACCTTCCGTGAGATGGCGTTGAGCCCGGCCACATCCACCACCGAATACATCAGGGCGAGGTCGTTCGGCCCGACATAGGGCGCCGTGTTGCCCGACGCGACTGTCGAGACCATTAGCTTGGGTGTGCCGATCGGCAGCGCGCGCATGGCCTCGGTGACGAGGGCGGTATTGCCGGTGCCGCCGAGACCGAGAACCGCACCGATGTCAGTACGAGCGGCGAGGAATGCGGCAAGTGCCTTAGCCATGGCGCTAACAGCCTGGCCGCGGTCCGTGAGCCCCAAAACAGCGCCCGGCCCCTGCACATGGCTGCTGGCAACTTCTGCGGCGGTGATGTCCGCGCCCTCCCCCAACCCTCGCGTGCCGACATCGACCAACACTGCCTCAGCGCCCGCAGCCCGCACCCGCTCTGCGGCGTAGTGAAGCTCCGGTGCTTTCGTGTCGAGCGTCCCGACGACGTAGACCTTGCCCATAATTCGTACCTCCCTGCCCCCGGCTCATTACCGCCTGGGAATATGCAAAACACATAATGTGCATTTTCCATCTTGTATACTCTCTGAAAGATTGTATGCAATTGGGTATCCCAGCATACGGATTGATGATGAACGCCACCCGCCACCTCACCCTTCGCGAACGCATCTACGAAGAGATCGTCCGCATGATCGTTTCGGGCGAGTTGCCGAGCGGCGCGCCTCTCGATGAGAAGGCGCTGACCGAGAAGTTGCAGGTCAGCCGTACGCCGTTCCGCGAAGCGCTGGGGACGCTGGCCAAGGAAGGCCTGATCGAGATCAAGCCGTATCGCGGATTCTTCGTGCGTAGCTTTTCCCGCAAGGAGACCGAGGATCTCTACGAACTGCGCAAGACGCTCGAATGCATGGCCGTAGAGCTAGCCGTGCCGAACATGAGCGACAAGCATATCGGCACGTTCGAGCAGTTGCTCGACGAAGCTGTCGCCGCTCTGAAGCGCGGCGACATGGAAACGTACGGCGCTCGCGACCGGTCATTCCACGAGACCATCGCCGAGTTGTCCGGCAATGCGGCGCTGATCGAAACACTCAACCGCCTCGCGCTTCAGGTGCAGGTCGGCCGGACCATTGCCAACGAAAGCAAGGAATTCGCGGAGCGCGCTGCTACCGAGCGCGACGAGATCCTAGCCGCCTTTCGCAGCCGGGACATCAAGCGGGCCTCTGCCCTCATGAATGCACACATTTCCGACGTTCAGCGAGCCGTTCTCGAACGGTTCGTCGACGAGACGCCGGCCAGGAAATAGCCGGCACACCGCGACGGGGTCACCCCGCGCACAACCCAACGATGCCGGCAAACGGCACGCCATGGAGGAGACGACAAATGTTGAGACGATCCCTGCTGGCCACGGCGCTCGCCGCGCTGGCCACCACCGTAGCATTGCCCATGACAGCCACCTTGGCCCAGGCTCAGACGCTGACTGTTTGGGCGACCGACCAGTTGGCGCAGCCACTGGTGGCCGAGCTCTGGAACAAGCTCAAGGCCGACTTCGAGGCCGCCAATCCGGGCGTCACCGTCGAGTACATGCCGCCCACCGGGACGATCTCGAACGGCGCCGTGCAGGCCGCAATCCAGTCAAATGCCGGCCCGGACGTGCTGCTCACCAATTCGGGCATCGGTCGCGTGACAACGGTTGTCAATGCCAAGCTGATCCAGCCGCTCACCGCGCACTATGCGGACCTAGGGTGGAAGGACAAGATCTTCCCCTGGCTATACGACATTCTCTCCGGCCAGTTCGGCGGCGAGATCTACGAGGTGCCCGACGGCATCGATGCCATCGGCCTCTGGTACCACAAGGATATTTTCGCCGAGAATGGCTGGACCGTTGGCGGCAATTGGGCGGACTTCGAAGCCCTACTGCAGAAGATCAAGGACAAGGGCCTCGAGCCCCTCGCCGTCGGGCCGCGTAACGGCGCCAATGGCGGCCACCTTATGGGCAATTTCTTCCAGTCCGCGGCTGGCTCCTCGGCAATGGGCGACGTCGTCAATGGCAACAAGCCCTGGACCGATCCAGAGCCGCTGCTCGGCGCCGAGCGCGTTGTCGACTTCGCCAAGAAGGGTTTCATCAGCCCAAATATGGGCGGCCTGGACCAAGAAGGTGCGATGCGCCTCTGGATCAACAAGCGCGCCGCCATCTTCTTCGGCGGCCCGTGGTTCATCGGCAATGCTCGTGCCGGCGATTATCCCCTCGAGAATATGGGCTTTGCTACAATCCCGACCGACCTGCCCGGCGAGAGCAAGCCAACCGGCGGAATCGGTTGGAGCTGGATGATCCCGACGAGCTCGAAACAGCCGGAGCTGGCGGTCAAGTGGATCGATTTCATCCTCTCGGACGAAGTGATGCGCTTCCGCGCCGAACACCCTACCGGCAATCAGATCTCGCCCCGTGAAATGCCGGGAGTAAAGCCGGTGGTGCCAGTCATGAGCGACGTCTTCGCCGCGGCGGCCAACGGGGTGGGCTACAATCCGTCGGTCTATGTCCCCGGCTCGGTGACGGACACATATTTTCAGGTGATCCAAGGGCTCATCGGCGGCCAGATTTCGCCCGCCGACGGCATGGCCCAGCTGCAAGCCAAAATGCCGGCCAAGTAGGCCATCGCAACCTCTGCCGGACCGGCCGCTCGTGCGGTCGGTCCTCGCCACACAATGTGAGGGTGCAAATTGACGCGTGCTATCACAAGTCCCAGCCCGGTAGCGGTACAGCGTACACCCGCAAGATCCCGGCGCAAGGATGGATCACAGGACAGCTTCGGCTCGGCTTTCGTGCTCATGCTACCGGCTATCGCGCTCTACGCCGTGTTCAGCCTGTCGCCGATACTCTTTACCGTCTGGATCAGCTTCACAAATTCGGGCGGTCTCAATACCGAAGCCAACTTCGTCGGCCTCGCCAACTACATGCGCGCCGGTGACGACCCCATCGTCTGGGCCAGCCTCGGCCGCACCTTCCTCTGGCTGATCTACCACGTGGTGCTCGCCGGTGGCCTCGGCCTTGCACTCGCCCTGGCGATCAGCCGGCTGAGCCGCACCCGCATGTTCTTCCGAACCGCCTTCTTCCTCCCCCACCTCGTGTCACTGGCGGTCGTCGGTGTGATCTGGGCCAATATCTACGACCCGTTCTATGGACTGATCAGTACAGCCCTCAACCAGATCGGTCTGGGTAGCTGGAACAAGGGGTGGCTCTCGGACCCCTTGCTGGTGCTGTTCTCGGTGAACGTCGCCAGCTCATGGCAGGGTTTTGGCCTCTACATGCTGCTTTTCATCGCTGGGCTGCAGAATATCGATCAGTCGCTCTATGAGGCCGCCGATATCGATGGCGCCAATGGGTGGCAGAAACTCTGGAACGTCACCCTACCCGGCCTGCGCGATGTCACGACCTTTGTGATCTCGCTCGCCATGATCAACGGCCTCAAAGGCTTTGCCACGGTGTTCGTGATGACCAATGGCGGTCCATTTTACGCCAGCGAGATCATCACAACCTACATCTACCGGCTGGCCTTCCAGTCGCAGGACCACGGCCTGGCGGCCGTGCTCTGCATCCTGATGAGCATTCTCGCCATCGTCATCACTGTCGCATTCAACCGCTGGCGCGCGAGGCAATCGGCATGAGCAGGCGCAAACCCTCTGAACTCCCCTTCGTTCTGCTACTGCTGCCCGTTGCGGCAGTGATCGTCGGACCGTTCCTCTGGTTGATCGTCTCGAGCCTCAAGACGGAGGCGGAGATCGGCCGCGGCGAGCCTTTCGCGTTCCCCGCCAACCTGATGTGGCAGAACTACGTGGATGCGTGGAATGTGGGCAATTTCGGCAGCCTGATCGGCAACAGCCTGATCAACGTCGCCGGCGTTCTGGCGCTGACGCTGCTGATCTGTGTGCCGGCCGGCTACGCGCTCGCCAAGATCCGGTTCCCGGGTCGCGAGTGGGTGTTCTACGCCTTCATCTTCGGCCTCACAATTCCGGTGCAGGCGATCATCATCCCGCTCTACCAGTTGCTCTCCAACCTCGGGCTAATCAACAGCATGATCGGGGTGACGCTGGCGCAGGTGGCGAACGGTATTCCGTTCGGCCTCTTCCTGATGCGCAGCTTCTTCATCGGCGTGCCCAACGAGCTGACCGAGGCCGCCAAGATCGACGGCGCCAACCATTTCCAGATTCTCTGGAAAGTGTTCCTCCCGCTCTCGCAGCCCGCGATCATGGCGCTGCTGATCATCTCGGCGCTCTCGACCTGGAACGACTTCTTCCTGCCGCTGGTCGTTCTGATCAGCCCGGGCAACCAGACGTTGCCGCTCGGCCTCGTCCGCTTCGCTTCCACCTACAACACCGACTACCGGCTGGTGTTCTCGGGCACCGCGATCACCTTCCTGCCGGTCATCATCCTCTACATCCTCACCCAGAGGCGCTTCACCGAAGGCCTCACGCAAGGCGCATTGAAAGGCTAAGTCATGCCGCATCACGTCCCGCGGGAAATCCGCTATAATTTCGAATACGAGCGGCGGCTCAAGGCCTGCTTCATCGGCGCCGGCGGCCACGCCTATCGCAATGTCTACCCGACCTTCCGCTATGCCCCGGTCGAACTGGCGGGCATTTGCGACCTGAGCAAGGACCGGGCCGAGGGCTTCGCCCGGGTCTTCGGTGCCGAGCGCACCTATGACGATCACCGCGCCATGCTGGCGGCAGAAAAGCCCGACGTCGTCTTCATCGTCACCAACTACGCCGAAGACGGCAAGGTTCGGGCCACGGCGCTGGCCAAGGACTGCGCCGAAGCCGGCGTCCACGTCTGGATGGAAAAGCCCACCGCCGCGAGCCGCGCCGAGGTCGAAGACCTGATGGCGGTTTCCAGGCGCACTGGTCGCAACATCATGACGGGTCTCAAGAAGACCTTCTTCCCCGCCATCGAAAAGCTCAAGGACATCGTCTCGGCACCCGAGTTCGGGCAACTGACCTCGCTGATCGTGCGCTATCCGCAGGCCCTGCCGCCGCCTGACAAGCGCCGCGACCTCGTCGCTATGCAAAGCGTGATCGACCACATCTACCACCCCGGCGCGATACTCAACTACATCGGCGGCGACCTCGAACGGGCAACGTTCGAATGGGCGAAGCCCACCGGGGCCAGCGTCGCCACGCTCAAGTTCAAGTCCGGTGCCGTCGGAGCCCTGCACCTCGCCGCCGGACAGAGCATGAATGGTCCGCTCGAGCGCGTCGAGGCGATCGGAGAAGGCGCTCATGCGGTGGTCGAGAACGGCGTAAAGCTGACTCACTACCGCCCGGCCAAACTTCCCGCCTATGGCCGCGCCTCGAGCTGGATCCAACCGGAGGCGAATGCCGCCGTGATCTACGAGCCGGAGTTCTCGCTCGGCCAGCTCTACAACAACAACATGTTCACCCTCGGCTACGTGCCCGAGGTATTGCACTTCTGCGAAGCCGTGCTCGAGAACCGCCCCATTACCAAAGGGCGGCTCGAGACCGCGCTCGAAATCATGAAGCTTTACGACTTTTACGCCAACACGCCGCACGGCGTTTCGGCCACGATCTAGACGGCAGGAGCCATTTGATGAGTATCGAGACGTTCGTGTCCCGCACCCCCGAGGGGGAGAAGGTGAAGACCTCGTGGGGCGAGCTCAACTGGAAGGTGACCGGCACCTCGTTTCCGGGCGCCGAGATGACCTTCGGCACCTGCCATATCAATCCCGGGCAACGCAACCCGCTGCACTCGCATCCCAATTGCGAGGAGTTCCTCTATATCGTCTCCGGCTCGTGCGAGCACAAGCTTGGTGACGAGACCACGATGATGGAGCCTGGCGACGTGATCCGCATCCCACGCGACGTGCGGCACTGGGCGCGAGCCGTCGGCGATGTGCCGGTTTTCGCGCTGATCATGTTCTCCTCGGGCACCCGGACAGCCGTCGATCACGAGGGTGGCGGCGTGGCCTGACGTTCCCACCGATGCTACCACTTCCAGCACCTCACCTGCGCAGGACCAAGAGATGAGCACGCCCTTCAATGGCCTCGGTGTCGGCCTTCACAACCTCTATCGCCTATCCTCTGCGCTGACGCGCTCGATCTCGCCGGAGAACTTTTCCGGCGAGAAGGGCAAGGGCGGCATGGCCACCGAGGGCACGGGCGCCGTCCACGCCCGCGGGCTTGGCCCCGACGGCTCTGGGCGGGGGTGGAAAGTCTCACCTTCGATCCGCATCGAGCCGGGTGAGACGCGCGTCCTCGCCGACATCAAAGGCATGGGCGCCATCCAGCAGATCTGGCTGACCACCGCCAACCTCCGCTGGCGCAGTCTCATTTTCCGCATGTGGTGGGACGGTCAGGAACATCCGTCAGTGGAAGCGCCGCTCGGCGACTTCTTCTGCTCGGGCTGGGGCCAGTTCGCCCAGGTCACCTCGCTGGCGGTATGCGTCAACCCGGGCCGCGCCTTCAACTGCTACTGGGAGATGCCGTTCCGCAAGGCAGCGCGGATCGAGATCGAGAACACCGACGAGACCGACCACGGCATCATCTACTACCAGATCAACTACGCGCTGACCGATGTGCCCGAGGACGCCGCCTACTTCCACGCCAAGTTCCGCCGCACCAATCCCCTGCCCTACGGCACCGACTACACTATCATCGACGGCATCAAGGGCCGTGGCCACTATGTCGGCACCTACATGGCCTGGGGCGTCAACAATTCCGGTTGGTGGGGCGAAGGCGAGATCAAGTTCTTCATGGATGGGGACGCAGCGTTTCCCACCATCTGCGGCACCGGAACCGAGGACTATTTCTGCGGCGCCTACAACTTCGACGGCGGCGTGGTCGATACCACCATGGACAGCCGCTACCGCGAGTTCACCACGCCCTATGCCGGGCTGCCGCAGGTGCTGCGCCCCGACGGCACCTATCGCAGCCAGACCCGCTTCGGCATGTACCGCTGGCATCTGGTCGACCCCATCCGCTTCGAGAGCGACCTCAAGGTGACCATCCAGGCCCTGGGCTGGCGGACGGAGAACCGCGCCACCCGTCGCTACCTGCCACTGCAGGACGACATCGCCTCGGTGGCTTTCTGGTACCAGACGCTGCCCAGCGTTCCCTTCGAGCCGCTGCCCGGAAGGGATTACCTGGAGGTGGTGTGAGGTGGACTCAAGGGGCCAGACTTTACCTTGCGCCGCTTAGGCCATAGCCGCTAGCTGCTGCAGAACCGTAAGCGGCGGGGACCATCCGAGCTCGCGGGTGAGTGGTGCCGAGTCGAGGGTCAAGGAGCCCGCCAGTTGATCGTACATGCGTTGGCGGCCAGCAAGAAGGGCACCGGTGCGCAGGAGGATCGGGGGCAACGGGAGTAACCGCGCTCGTTTACCTAAGACAGTGGCGATGGAGCGGATGAGGTCCGGGGTGGAGAGGTCGTGTTGGTCGGAGACAAGCCAGGTCTTCCCGGCCGCGCGGGGGTGAGTCAGGACGAGGCCGATGGCGGAGGCGAAATTTTCGACGCCGGGGCCGTAAACCAACGGCGGACGTAGGATAACGACTTCAAGGCCAGTGCGGGTGGCGATTGCACCGAGCCCCTGCTCCGCCTCATGTTTTGCGATGGCGTAGGCGCCCTGAGGGGCCGGTGTGTCATCGGCCGTGTAGGGGGCGTAGCGGCCCTCGCCATTGACCTTGATAGTGCTAATGAAGACGAAGCGGCGGATGCCGCGTTCGGCCGCCTGTTCGGCGAGGCGTAAGGTGGCGTCGCAGTTGGTGCGGCGGAAGGCATCGAAATCACCGGCGGCGGCACGGCGGCCGTCATGAACGCGGGCGGCGAGATGAACGACGGCGTCGCAGCCCTCGAGCGCGGCATGCCAGTCGGTGGTGCCGTCGATGTCGCCGACTGCAACCGCCCCGGGCCGGGGTGAGCGGGCCGCCTCGCGCACGTCCCAGCCTTGCTTCGCAAGAGCAGGTACCAGGGTGCGGCCGACGAACCCCCCTGCCCCGGTAATGAGGACGCGGCCGGCCATCTAGGTCCCGACCCGGGGGCGGCCGACGCTAAGATAGGTCCAGCCGAGATCGCTTAGTCGCTCGGGGACGTAGAGGTTGCGGCCGTCGACGATGATCCTGGACCCGAGGCGCGACGCCATTTCGTCAAAATCGGGGGCGCGGAACTGTTGCCATTCGGTGCAAATGGCGAGGGCGTCGGCGCCGTCGAGGGCGGCGTATTTGTCGGAGACGAGGACGAGGTCGGGGCGCGGCCCATAGATGCGGGCGATTTCGTGGGCGGCGACCGGGTCATAGGCGCGGACCTTGGCGCCGGCCTGCCACAGGGCCTCGAGCAGCGCCCGGCTCGGGGCTTCACGCACGTCGTCGGTGTTGGGCTTGAAGGCGAGGCCCCAGACGGCGATGGTCTTGCCGCCCAGGTCGCCCAGTTCGGCCCGCAGTTTCTCGAACAGCGTGTGTTTCTGGCGGTTGTTGACGGCTTCCACCGCGGCGATGAGCGGCGCCGCGTAGTCGAGTTCGCCGGCGGTGCGGAGCAGCGCCTGCACATCCTTGGGAAAGCACGATCCACCATAGCCGGCGCCGGGATAAATGAAATGGTAGCCGATGCGCTGGTCGGCGCCGATGCCGCGGCGGACCTGCTCTATGTCCGCGCCGAGCCGCTCGGCGAGGTTGGCCATTTCGTTGATGAAGCTGATCTTGGTCGCCAGCATGGCGTTGGCGGCGTATTTGGTGAGCTCGGCCGAGCGCACATCCACATAGAGCATGCGGTCGTGGCTGCGGTTGAAGGGCTCGTAGATCTCGTGCATCACCGCTCGCGCCCGTTCCGAGGCGGCGCCGACGATGATGCGGTCGGGTTTGAGGAAATCGCCGACTGCCGAGCCTTCCTTCAAAAATTCGGGGTTGGAGACGACGTCGAAGCTGAAGTCTGAGGCGTTCGCAGCGGCGAGGCGCTCGGCGACTTTGACGCTGGTACCGACAGGCACGGTGGACTTCACCACCACGACCTTGTGGCCGTCGGCGTGGGCGGCGATGGTATCGGCGACCGCTAGAACATATTGGAGGTCGGCGGCGCCGCTCTCGTCGGGCGGCGTACCGACGGCGATCATCTGCACCGGTCCGTGCGCGACGGCCGCGGTGGCGTCGGTGGTGAACTCAAGCGTGCCTGCCGCGACATTGCGCTCGACCACGGCCGCGAGGCCGGGCTCGAAGATGCGGATGTCGCCCGCGCGGAGACGGGCGATCTTGGCGGCGTCGACATCGATGCAAAGCACATGGTGCCCGACATCGGCGAGACAGGCACCGGTGACGAGGCCGACATAGCCGGTGCCGAAGATGGTGAGACGCATGGGGGCTCCTCAGCGAGAGAGGCGTGATATCGCACTGCCGCCGCCGCCCGGCAAGTGAGCCAGCCCTTGACCATTGGCGTTATCGGGCATTTGCCGACTAACCGGGGTCCTGAAGAGGCCAGCGTCGCTCTTCGATCACTCAATCACCAATGAGAGGCCGTACCGTCACCTCGGCAAAAACGAGAAAATGACGCACAGAAAACGGTCCATAACCTGCCGCCGACCTGCCCAGAGGTTGCTGGCAGGTTATGGAGATTCGTCACAACGGTGCGGAGTTTCGTCACATCGTTCAGGACTTCTGTCACAGAGTTCTACAAAAGCGTTATTACGACCTTGCGAGGAGCATTGCTATAGATGTGGCGTGGTCCCCTGCCCTGCGTGAATGAGTGCTATTGGGGTGTTTCCCGGGTTGGAAGGCAAAGTTGCTCTTTTTTGCACTGGTTTGCTCAGTCAGATTCTGCATAAAATGAACGACTGCCCCTTTGGAATCCTGCGTTATTGGCGAATCTGCCGTGGACTAACGTATGGGCATTGTTCGAATGAAGGGCGGCGCAGGTGAGCTGGGGTCCTTTGGCCTTCTTCAGAGAAATGCACGAGTGGCCGGAACAGGCCCACGGCTTCGCACCCTCTCCAACAGAGCGATGCTATGGGTTGGCTTGGCCTAGGCTGATGGCTATTCGCCCAAGCGGACAACTATTACCGGCATTGGCGGCAGTGAAGATCGAACGACGGTCGCCACTTCCTGCCCGTGGCAGGCATCCAATCCCCTCATAATGATATCCGCGACCGACTCGCCCACCATGATCTTTGAGATGTTGAGGTTAGCGCGTGGGGCGGTCGGCATGATGGATGCGTCGGCGACGCGGAGGCCCGCGACGCCATCGACACGGGCCGTCCCGGGGGTCGACCACCGCGTCGCGATCGACCGCCTCTCTTGCAGGTGCCACATACGTCATACTGCCGGAAGGCATTCGCTTTCACGTAGTCTTTGGCCATGTCCTTGTCGGTCAGCAACTGCTTGAGCGTCATGCCAGTCGCGACGGCGATG
Organism: Pseudomonadota bacterium; assembly: GCA_023415605.1. GTDB lineage: Bacteria > Pseudomonadota > Alphaproteobacteria > Rhizobiales > Devosiaceae > Devosia_A. Next base: position 48,243 of record JAEZKB010000260.1, on the reverse strand, counting down.
TCGAAGAACGCCTTCCGCGCCGGCGGCAGGATGTCGATGACCGCGGCGACTGGCGCGGTGATGATGAAGTTGCGCAGGGTCTGGCGACTGAGCGATTTAGCGAAGCCGGTGTAACTCAATGGGCTCGGGTGCTCGAGATAGCCCTGCATCGCGTCGGCCGCAAAGATGCGCGCCATCAGGTGCAGCGACCCGACGAGCCGCTGCAGGTCGCGGCTGTCGGAGAGATTGTTGAGGTCGACGATCGGCACGACGCGGGGATCGCTGCTCACCAATTCGACATGGCCGCGTGACTTTGCCTTTTTGATCCGCGCGAGCATCGAGGCGATGCGGATGCCCAGTGGATGCCAAGCGATTTCGCGGCCAGCATCATGAACATGTCAAAGGACCGCAACCCTCGACGGCCGAGCTGTAGCGCAGCCCCAAGTGCATGTGACGCCGGGTATGTCTTAGCCGCACGCCCGGCTTGATATAGGCCGATAGCGAGGTACCGGGGTGCTACTGCAGGTTGGCGCCGACGCCGGGCAGATCGACCACAGCCTCTACCCCCACCTTGGCAAGGCCACCTGGGGGCCGATGCCCGAGCGCATTAGCAGGGCGGGCGAATGCAGCGCGCCCGAGGAAACAATGACCTCGCGGGAGGGGATGACCTCCTCGCGCCCGGCCCGCTTCACCAGCACGCCGGTGACCATGGCGCCGTCCAGCACCAGCTGGAGCACATGCGTGTCCGCCATGATGGTGAGGTTCGGCCGGGACCGCGTCGCCGCATCGAGAGGCCATGGCCGTGGAGAGTCGATGCTTGCCCATATCGTACGAGAGCGTCATGGGAAAAAAATGACCGTAGGTCAACACGCCGTTCTGGTCGCCCAGCGCCGGGTAGCCGACGCTAGTCATCGCCTTTTTCTGCCGCCAGCGACAGCGCCGGCCACTTCCCGTGCGGGATGCGGCGGATCGGAATCGGGCCAGCATCACCGTGTAGCGGGCCAGAGAAATCGGTGTCGTTTTCCAGCCGTTTGAAAAAGGGCAGGACGCGGGACCAGTTCCAGCCCTCGCAGCCAAGCCGCTCCCACTCGTCGTCGTCGGGGGTGCCGCAATTTGCGATCTGGCCGTTGATACTCGATCCACCATCAGGCGAGCCTGCTCGTACTTCTTGGGGGCTGGACGATCGGGGCGGTTGTGCAGGTTCGGCCGGGTTCAGGCCTCAAGGCCCGGCCAGTGGTTGTCGGGGTTGTGGGCGGCCTTGCCTGGATAGTGTCGAGGATCGCCTCCCCTTCTTCACCCGGCTTGAGATCGCGACCCCCTCTTGAGGGATGAGTTGCCGACGGGCGATCGGCCAGCACGCATCCGGCGCTGCCACCGCCCACGATGATGAAGTCGAACATGGATGGGACTTTCTGTATGGCGTGACGGGGTCAGTTGCCCCATCGGGAGTTGAACACTCGACGGCGGTCCAGCAGGATCCGGCCTGGCGCCGCAGAGGCGATGATGCTGAACCATGAGGCAATTTCCGGACGTGGGCCGGCCTTTGACGACGCGCGGGCCTTGCGGCGGGACGGAATGTCTAATGCCAGTGATGGGGCGGCGTCTGTGCAAGTCCACCAGTGTCGCTGACCTGAGCCCAATTTCAGGAGAGTCCTTTGGTTTGTTGATCCGAGACCGAACGCTGGACGCCGGACGGTAGAGTTTTCCGGCTATGATCACGCCGGCGGGCTGGTGATGCCGCCGTGATTGGTCAAGGAGATCGGGGCTTTATGCCCGATCGCCCCGTGAGGCCGATCCTCGTTGTAGTATCTGCGCCAAGCCTCCAACTTTTCGGCCGCGCCGCGAGGGTCAGGAACCAGTGGGCGTTCGGGCACTCGGCTCGGAAGCGACCGTTGAAGGCTTCGATGTAGGCGTTGTCGTTAGGCTGTCCTGGCCGGCTGAAGTCGAGCGTAAACCCCACACACATAAGCCCATGGATCAAGGTCCCGTGAGACGAACGCGCTGCCATTGTCCACCCGGATGATCCGAAGATAGCCGATCCGCGAGCAGGCCTTGTCGAGGGCAATGACGACATTCTCGGCCCGGTAGTTGAACCGTGGATCGAGCACGGTAACATAGCGCGAGAAGGTGTCGACCACCGTCAGGATGCGCAGCTTCGTCCCGGTCGCCAACTGGTCGTGCACGAAATCCATCGTCCATACATCGTTCGGTCTGATGGCTTCCTTGGGCGGTCCTCGCGAAGCTTCGCCTTTGCCCGCCGCTTGGGCGACTTGTTCCTCAGCTGCATGCCTAACTCGCTGTAAATCCTGCGGGTCCGCTTCTCGTTAATGTCGTCGACTTCCCGGCGCAGCAGCACGTGCACACGTCGATAGCCATATCGAACCCGCGTCTGGCAGATATCCTGATCCGAGCCTCGATGCCAGGCTGGTCGCGGCGGCGCGTCTTGCAGTGGTATGTCGAGGTGTCGAACTCCAGGACCCCGCAGGCCCGACGGATCGACACGTCCCACTCCCGGCACAACTGCGCCACCGGCTCGCGTTTTTCCGGCGGATCACGTCCTGCAGCATCTCCTTGTCGAGCGACAGGTCCGCGACCAGCTTCCGCAGCCGGCCGTTCTCGTCCTCGCGCTGCTTCAGCCGTCGCATCTTTGTGGGCAGCAGCCCGTCGTATTTCTTCTTCCAGTTGAAGTTGGTCGCCTGGCTGATCCCCGCCCGCCGGCAGATTTCCGCCACCGGCGCACAATCGGCGCCCTGCTTCAGAATGAACGCCTTCTGCGCGTCCGAAACCTGCGATGCCTCCAGCCCCAACCGGCTAGCGCGAACTCCACTTCAAAACGATCCAGTTTCCTGGGCTCAGATCAATCATCGCTACTGCCGCCACAGGTCGAATAAAAAAGCTGCCCGTGACTTCCCGGCAACCTGCCCGGAGGTTGTCGGCAGGTTATGGAGATGTGTCACAATGATGAGGACTTTCGTCACATGGTTCAGGATTGCTGCCACAGAGTTCTATAACTGCGTTACTTCGGCCCATGCGTGGGGTGGTGGCTGATGTGGTAGGCTACGCCTGACCCCGTAGACATACGAGTTTCCGGGGACTTCTCGCTGCCTGGACGGCAAAGTTGCGCTTTTTTGCACCGGTCTTGACAGCCAAATTCTGCATAAAATGCGCACAGCACGGTGACCAACCCGCCAGCATCAGCGTTTGTGCCGTGGACTAACGTATGGATGACCATGGCGTGTGTGGGTGAGGTCCAACCGCGACGAGCACGGCCGGGAGCGGCGACGTGCCTTCGACCAATGAGCTCCCTTTTACTAGTTCCGACGACTCGCTTGTGGCGTGGACTAACGTATGATGACGTTGGCGGCGTTCCACGGCAGCAGGCCCGCACTAGAAAGGCGAGGAAGAAATGAAATCGGCCGGACAAATCAAACGCGAAGGTGAGCGTTTCATTCGACGCGCGAAGCGTCTGTTTCCCGACTTCGACGTCGATCCTGTATCGGCGCTTTTTAAAGAGGCCGAACAAGGCGACGTTCTGTTGCCATCCACCATCCGACGATATCGCCCCAGCTACCGGATAGCGCTGGAGATGCTGGACCCGACCAACGCTGACCGGCACTACGGCCGGCTCTCCGAGCTGTTGGACGAGCGTCGCGGGAAGCCGGAACCAGTCCGCGGCGCGACTGGGAAGGTCACTCATGTCGAAAAAAGTGATGCGATGGCCACTTTTGAACGCCTCAAGTTGATAACACTCGAGCTAAGGAGCCGGAGCGCCTTCGCAGCCGCCTTGTACGTGCTGGTCGTCCCGCGGGTCTCTATCCGGCCGATCGAACTCCTGGAGGCGGAGGTCGTCGGCAAGGAGCTTCGTGTCCAGAATGCCAAGTGGCGCCCAGGTCTTCCGACCTACCGGGTCGTCAGCCTCAAGCGTTTTCCAGACACGTTCATCGAGGCGGCACGATGGCTCTGTGTACTTGCACGCCTCGGCGTTGACGAGGGCGTAGAGGAAACCGAGGAGTTGCGTTTCGAGCACTGGCGGAACCGAGTAGCCGAAAGCCTCGCACGGGCAAGTACCCACGAACTGGATCAGCGTCTGTCACTTTATGCATTCCGGCATCTGGGGATCGCAACATGGAAAGCGGCGGGGTTCTCCGAGGCGGAGATTGCTGCGCTGGCTGGTCACCTTAATCTCAGCAGCGCCCGGAAATATTACGCTCCGGCCAGCTCTGGCTGGAAGAACGAGACCATTCTCGCAGAGCTGGGTCCATCCACGGCCATTGCTCACAAGGCAAGTGACCATGCAACCCAACCTTTTGCCGTGACGGACGGAATCGAGCCAAATGAGGTGCCAGCGTCTTCCTCCGTGCCCAAGGACATCAACGTCGATGACTTTCCTATGCCGGTCGCGCAGGAGAGCACGAAACCGGGCAGCGGCGCTTTTGACACCTACAGAACCAAGCTCGAATCCCAGGCCGACGATGCGCTCCGGATTGCGGAGCGGCTGAAGTCCACCCGGGCGAGGCATGTGCCGGGCAGAGGCAACAACGACAGATGAGTTGCCCTGCACCTTGGCAGCGGATGGGAAGTGTTCGCTTTGCGGCGTCGCTGCTCGTTCGCAGGACAGCTGGTCTTCCCGTTTCGCCTGTGACGAGATATTGGCGTTATTGAACGTTTGCCGGAGGCCGGTAGGCCGCAAGCTCTTGCGATCCGACAGCTTTGGTGCCTGGCTGCAGATCACGTGACCCGTCTAGGAAAAACGTCGTAATCGCCGCGGCGGACAAGCCGTACTTTGATGCAACGCTCGTGGGTGACCGGATCAAAACCACCGCCCCCGACGGCTTCGCCTTAAATGCCTACGCGCCGTGCCCGAGGGCGAGCTGCGCGGCGGCGTGGTGGTGATCCAGGAGGTCTGACGCCTCAATCACTGGATCCGCAGCGTGGTGGACCGCTCGGCCCCGCACGGCTACCTGGCGGTGGCGCCGGCCATGTTCTACCGGATCGACTACGGCTAAGAGCGCGACAATTACGGCCGGACCAGTTCGTGATCATCGGCGAGCTGATGAAAAAGTTCGACCACTGCACCGCCCCTACCCGACGTCGAGGCCGCGATCAAGGCCGCATTGGAAGGCGGGAAGGTGGTATCACCGGCTATCGCCTCGGCAGCGCCACCGGCCGGCGTGCCGACAGCAAGGGCCTCGGGCTCAACGCCGCCTCAGGCTATCATGGCGGCGGCATTCTCAATCATATCGAGTTCGCCCCGCAGGTGCCGATCGAATGCATTTCGGCGATCACGACTAAGACATTCCGCTCGAGCAGGTCGAGCAGTTCAAGGCGCGGCACCCAAGCGCCGACATCTACGTTTATGCCGGCGACCACGGCTTCTGTAACAGCGAACGACCGAGCGATTTTCAAGCAATAGCCTTCACCAAGGCCTCGGCCACCAGCCTCGCCTTCTTCCACAAGCATCTTGGCTGACGGCGGGACTGACATCGATCTGGGAGCGCATCTGCGGTACCTCAGGGGAGAAAAGGCGGCGGCCGAACGGGCCCAGCTCTCGGCTCTGAAGGCGATCCTGGTGGCAATGCTGATCGACGCCTATCCGGATCGGCTGTTCGCCGCGCAGCGGTCGCCGACGACATCCTGGCGTTCCGCGCCTGCCTTGCCGCCGCCCTCACGCGCCTTGGGACTGGTCTTCGCCTTAGTGGCGGGAGGCGTGCGGCCGGTAGCGTTAGCGGTGACGGTACCGGTCGAGGACTACAGCGCGCTGACGGTACAGGATTTCATGGTGAGCCTCTCCAACGGCTACACGGTGCAGCGGGTGCTACGTGGCGGCGGCGGATTGGTCGCCGCACGACGTGCTTGCCGTGCTGCAGCACGCGGTGGGGCGGTATGCTAGGCGGGGCGGTGACAAATGCTGTCGTATATGGTCCGGATTCTGGCGGCCATCTGATCCACGCCCCAAGCTTCTAGGTCGAGGTTCACCGAGTTTTTTTGCATACGCTCACGAGCGGCACGATCGGCGAGAAGGCCTTTGATGGCGGCGCCCAGGTCATCGATTGTTTCGGTTATAAATCCGGTCCGACGGTGCTGTACGACTTCCTGCACGCCCGGAAGGTTCGATGTCACTATGGGTTTGCACGCTAACGCGTACTGAACCAATACTCGCGGCAATCCTTCGCGTTCTGACGCAGAGACGCAGATCGACGCCGAGGCGATCCACCTCTCTATGTCGTTTCTGAAGCCGATTAGCTTGACCCGCTTGCTCATCCCTAGCTGGCCGATAACCTGCCGAAGATCGGATTCAAGCGGACCGCTGCCGGCGAGAACAAGTACTGCGGATGGGTGCAATGCGGCGAATCTGGCGAAAGCCCTGACTACGTCCACGTGTCGTTTTCTTCGCTCCAGCGCCCCCACCACCAGAATAATCTCATGGTATGGTGTCTCATGTCCCAGGTCGCTCGCCAGCTCATCCTGATCCAAGGGGCGCGCCAACCTGAATCTATCAAGGTCCATACCACTGGGCACGACATGGTACTGGCTAGCCTTGCCAATGCCATGCCGCAAAGACTCATCCCGCACACCGGCGCTGACGCAAACAAACGCGTCGGTATGTCGAGCGAGCGCACGCTCGACTCCCACGTAGATGGCCCGTTCCACTGTGCCGACGCCGTGGAACGGAAGGATGTGGACTCCATGAATTATACAGGGGCGTCGCTCAAGGACCGCAGCGACACGTCCGATGACACCTGCTTTTGAGGTATGGGTGTGGACAACATCTATGTCCTCTCGCCGGATAATCTGCCTGATCTTGGCGACCGCACGGATATCGTCGATCGGCGAGATTGAGCGCACAAGCGCATCGACCCGGCACAAGTGCACACGAGGATCGACGGCAGCCTTCATCTCGTGGTGAGACTCTCGACCATATGCTAGGTGAACATCGTGCCCCTGCGCCGCCTGAGCGTTGCAAGTCAATACGGTGTTCTCGTCGGCACCGCCTCGGATCAGGCGAGTGATGATATGAAGGATGCGCCGCATTTTGCCAAAATTTGCCGCCAGGACGTCCGTCTATTCCCTGAACGTAGCCGACGGTTCGTTAAGGTTCTTCATCGCATTGGCGGCGGCGGCGCTATTCAGCGGTATTAAGTATGACCTTGGATTCGGCACAGTCGGACTTTTCGAAGTTGCGGCGATCCTGTCGCTGTTGGTATTGCCGCTGGCCCTCCCGGCAGATCGCATCTTCTTGGTCGTCCCGACTCTCCCGCTACTATTCCTCCTTTGCCATGCCGGGCTGGCCACCGGACAAGGACTGAGCTTCTTTGCAAAAGAAGCGGGGCAAGTCTGTCTCGTGATCCTGTTCTGGACGTGCGTGAGTTCGTACCTCCGTACAGACGATGCCGATCGACTAGTGCGCCTTTTCGCTAAATTCATAATTGCGATCATGGTTGTCGCGGCCGTTTGGCACGTCGCAAACGGACGCCTCTATGGATGGAAACTTCTCGGCGACGCAAAATCTTCCTACCTCATTGCGCCGGCAATCGTTGCCTACATCGCTTTCCGCACCCCCTCGTCTCCTCTGAAGGTGATGCTAGTGCTGGCCGCGCTGATGATCATGATGATCTTCTCCGGCGAGCGAAAAGCCTATGTCGGTGGGGGGCTAACACTGCTTGTCGTGCTCGGCCTTTTCAACCCACGTCTTCTGCTTGCTCTAGCAACGATTTCGATAGTCGCCTTAGTTTCGCTCCTGCTCGACCCAGGTGGGTACCTGTCGCGGCAGATCAACAGCCTATCGACGATTTTGTCCGAGACCTCCCTGTCCCAGCTCTCCAGCTATTCCGTTCTGTCGATAAGCAATGCCGTAAGGAATTTCGCCTTTGTTCAGGGCATCGAACTGTTCAAGGGCAATGTTATCTTTGGGTCTGGGACGGGGGGCTACGTAGAGTGGATCGCTCGGTTGTTTCCAAGCATGCCGGACTACGTTCTCGTTGGAATTCACAATGAGTTCTTTCGCGTTCTGGTGGAGAATGGACTGTTCGGGTACTCCTTCTATGTTTCGGCCTGGATATTTGGAGCCTGCAAGGCTTTCAAGGGGTACCGTCCCCAATATCTGCTCTTCGGATGCAGTGGAGATTTGGCGGTCCGGGCAAGCATATATATCGCCTGCTTTACCTACTGTGCATTTGAGGCCAGTAAGTCACTGTCCATGATTGCCTTGCTCGCCGCATGCTCCACCACCAGCATTGTCCCTTCGAGACCGGCTCGGGGGAATGAGTGAGCTGGGCGCCGTTTCGACGCAGGTCATGGGAAGCGCCAGAATCGCAAAGGGGGCGTGAGTTGGCGTACGGGGCAGTGTTGATCGTCACGCACGAAGCCAGTCCATTCAGGGGCGGAATAGCGACCTATGTCGACAAACTTGCTTCCGCTGCCCGCGACAGGGGACGCAAGGTCACGGTCATCTCACCGAAGTACGACGACGTTAAGGGACCGGGCGCATATGGTCAGTTGCGGCTCTTGCGACACCACACAGTTGATCCCCTACGGTGGCTAATAGTTGCCGCCTTTGTCGCACTTCGTACCCGGCGAGATACGCTGCTGCATGCGGCTGACCTTAGGTCAGCCGTTCTTGTCTTCGCGCTTTCGGTCATCCTGCGCCGCAATTACATCGTTACCGCACATGGTAGCGAGATCAGAAAGCTACACGGCAGGGGCGTCGTTTCCAGGGCACTCCGGAGAGCTTATGCACAGGCCAGCTTTGTTGCCTGCAACTCGGGCTACACCCAGCAAGCAATCGCCGAGGTGCTGCCGAGCACAACTGACCTGAGAGTAACGCCGCTGGGGGTCGGAGCGGATTGGTTCGACGCGCCAGCCACCGCCTTTAATAACCCCGGGCTGGCGACGATCGACCCCTCTGCTTGCATCGTCTGCACTGTGGGCCGCATGGAGCGTCGAAAAGGACATCTAGATGTCATCAAGACGTTGGCGCCACTCTTCGGCACGTACCCGGCGCTCAGGTACGTTGCCGCAGGTGCAACGGTAGATGAGGCATACCTTCAGGAGATACAGAAGGAGGCACGGAAACATGATGGCAGGGTCATAGTAGCGGGCGCGCTGTCCTTTGACGATATCCGCCTGCTCTTTGCGCGATCTCGTTGCCATGTGATTGCGGCAAGCGTCGTCGAAGGCAAGGTGGAGGGCTATGGCCTCGTTGCCCTGGAGGCGGGTGCCCAGGGATGTCCCACGGTTGCGACGCGGGTCGGCGGTTTACCTGAAGCGATCGTGCATAATTTGACAGGGCTGTTGGTTGAACCAGCCCAACCCCTCGAGCTCGCGGCGGCCATCACCAGTTTGCTGGACCAAAATTCACTGCGCGACGCGCTGGGCCGTGCAGCCCAAGTTCGCGCAGCAGCCCAGACATGGGCCGCTACGGCCTTCGCCACGTATGGCCAATGACTAGGCGACAGCTTGCACTTAGCTCCCTGCTGGTAGTTGCCTCGCGCGGTGTCGTCCGCCTCCTCGGCCTTCTTTCATTCCTTATGGTTGTGCGCTTTCTGCCACCGGAGGATGTTGGCAGGTTCGGTGTCATCTCGGGCGTTCTGACTCTAGGGGCGGTCGTGGCAACTGGAGGGCTGAGGCACGCAGCAGCCAGGGCTGTGGGGCGACGGCGCAGCGCACTTGCAACTGTCGTCGTCGTCATAATCCTAGTCGCGCCGATCAGTGCCGCCTTTGCGACACTTGTGGGTTGGGCGGTGTTGCAGGATCCTATTTTCAGCCAACCCGCAATGGGAGCATTCGTCCTCTACATTGGTGTGTGGGCCACGGCGTTCGGGTCGATGCTGCAAGGTACGCTGCTCGGGCTCGGCAACTTGCGAGCTTACAACTCGAGCGACATTACTCCGCGTGCCGCCACAACCGCTGCCCTCGTTGTCGCCGCGTTCTCTTTCGACCTGAACCTCCAGCTTGCCCTGATCATCTACGTTGTTGGGGCGATCCTGCAGGCCCCTATCATTTTGGCTGCTATAAGACATGACCTCACTGCGCCGGTCGACCGGCACGAAGCAAAAGAAGTCCTCATCTCCTCCCTCAGCCTAGGCGTGGGATATGTGGTATCCTCGTTTGCAATGCGCATCAGTCTATTCGCGGTGGACAGCCTGCATGGTCCAGTCGTGGCGGGGCAATACTTCGTTGCCATGCGATTGGGTGAGATCACACTGGAAGTCGCCGCGGCCGTATCGCTGATCGTGCTTTCGGAGACCTCTCGCAACAGCAACCCAAGCTCGCAAGCCGCCTCGATGACGTTGGCGGGTATTACGATGTACCTGTTCGTCGGCATTGCCATAGCTGGGTGCATCGCCGCGCCCATGCTGCCTGCGCTGGTGGGCGTCGAGTACGAGAATGCCATACCAACGCTGCGAGTGGTACTGCTCGGGATAGCGCCAGCGGGTGTCGCCTCGATTCTTTACGCGCTCGTTGCGGGAATGGGGCACGCCACGTTCGGTGCGCTGCTGCTGCTGCTGTCAAGCGTTCTCAATGTCGTGATAGTCATCGCACTGCCGTACTCCCTTGAAGCTGTCAGGGGTGCGGCAGGTCTTGCCTTCGGACAGTTGTTTGTCGCCTTGGCGCTGGTCGCTTTCGCTTGGTTCAAGTTGAGGATCTCACCTCGTAGCCTGCTCATGCCCTGGCGTTAGGCATTACCCGGTCGGTTAGTTTTCGGTAACAACTGCTCTGCCACGGCAAACATCGGCCCCCAGCCGAGTGCATTGGTCAAAGCAGTAGAATCAATGGTGACGGAGCCGGCAGGTCGGCCGCACCTCTCGCCGGGCGCGGTGCCGACGGCGATCATCTGCACGGGGCCATCCTTCCCACGGCGGGGGCCGCATCGGTGGTGAACACCAGGTTGCCAGCGACCAACTTTCGCTGGACCACCGCAGCCAGGTCAGGCTCGTAGATCGGGATATCTCTAGTCGGAGGCGGGCGATACTGCGGCGTCGACATCAAGGCAGAGCACGTGCTGCCCAAGATTGGCGAGATAAGCGCCGGTGACGAGGCCGACAAAGCCGGTGCCGAAGATGACCAGACGCATGCCGTGTAGCTACCCGGCCTAATCGCATGTCCCAGGCATCGGGCGCGCCAGTTTTGACCCGCTTTCGTGGCGCGGCCAGGGGAACGCTTGCGAGCGGCGTTACTGCTCGTTCGGCAGGAGAGCGGCGTTATTGGATGTTTGAAGCGGCTTTAACAGGCCTCCAGGTCTCTCCCGTCGCGCCTACCGAACCTGGTCGACAAGCCGAGTTTGGCCACTTTCCAGACGTCCCCGTATGCGGTAACGAGCGCCGGTGGGGGATGAGCGGGGCCGCACTGTGATTTACGACTTCTGTGTGATTGGTGGGGGAATTGTTGGATTGGCGACGGCGCGGGCGCTGTTGGCGCAGCAACCGGGCGCCAGCCTCGTCCTGCTCGAAAAAGAAGAGGCCCTCGGCCGACACCAGACGGGACGGAACAGTGGCGTCATCCACTCCGGGATTTACTACGCGCCGGGGAGTCTGAAGGCCACACTGTGTCGGGAAGGCTCCGCCCGGACCAAAGAATTCTGCCAAACGCACGGCATTGCCTTTGAGGAGCGTGGCAAGCTGATCGTGGCAACGCGCGATGAGGAGGTGTCGCGTCTGCATGCGCTCAAGGAGCGGGCCGGGCAAAATGGTATCGAGACCGAATTGCTCGGTGCGGGAGCGATCCGCGAGCGCGAGCCAAACGTCACTGGCCTCGAGGCGATCCATGTGCCGTCGGCGGCCATCGTCTCCTACACCGAAATCCTGAGGGCCCTGGCGGCGGAGCTGCAGGCGACCGGTGCCGAAATCCGGCTTGGCAGTTCAGCGGATGCGATCCGGGAGACTGGCAATGGCGTGGAAGTAGTTGTCGGCAATGAAACGCTGCAATGCAAGCGTCTCGTGGCCTGCGTGGGTATCCAGTCGGACCGGCTGGCGTCGATGGCCGGCCTACCCATTGCCCATCGCATCGTACCGTTCCGCGGCGAGTACTTCCGGCTGGCGCCGAAGCTCAACGACGTGGTGCATGCCATGATCTACCCGGTGCCGGAGCCCGGCCTGCCGTTTCTGGGCATCCACCTCACACCGATGATCGACGGCTCGGTCTCGGTCGGGCCGAACGCGGTGCTGGGCCTGGCGCGCGAGGGCTACGCGAAGGGCTCGATCAATATCCGCGATACGTTCGAGACATTGACCTTCCCCGGTTTCTGGGGTGCCATCTCGAAGAACATACGGCCGGGCATCACCGAGCTTGGCAACACGATCTTCAAGTCTCGCTACCTGCAAGAATGCCGGCGCTATTGTCCGTCGCTGGAGATATCCGACCTGACGCCAATGGAGCCCGGGATACGCGCACAGGCCATCATGAACGACGGCACAATGCAGCATGATTTCCTGATGATCGAGAGCGAGCGGATGCTGCATGTCTGCAATGCGCCCTCCCCTGCCGCTACGTCAGCCTTACCAATTGGCGACATGATTGCCGACCGATTGCTGGCGAAGGCCGCCTAGGCCGTGTGCCAGACGGTGCGGCGCACGTAGTCGATGTAGCTCTGGACGATGCGGAGAACCTGGCGGGAGGCAGAGGGGTTCTGGTAGTCGGTGATGCGGCGGCGTTCGAGCGTGGTGTCGCGGCGCTGGTCGATGGTGATGCGGATGGCGTCGAGGACGCGGTCCCTCTTCATGCCGGCCATGATGACGGTGCCGGCATCAACGCCTTCGGGGCGCTCGTGGGCGTTGCGGATCATGACAGCAGGGAAATCGAGCAGGTCGCTTTCTTCGGTGATGGTGCCGCTATCGGATACGACGCAAAGCGCGTTGAGCTGCAGGTTATTGTAGTCCGAATAGCCGAAGGGCTTGAGGAAACGGACCTTGTCGGACGGAGTAACGCCTTCGAGCGCGTCGAGACGGTTCTTGGTGCGCGGATGCGTCGAGACGATGATCGGCACGCCGTAGGTTTCGCCGATAGCGTTGAGGGTTTCGATCAGGTCGCGCAGGTTCGCTGCGGTGTCGACATTCTCTTCGCGGTGGGCGCTGACGAGAACGTACTTCCCGGCGGTTAGTTCGAGGCGTTGGAGAATGTCCGACGCGAGGATCTTTGGACGATAGTGGTTGAGTACCTCGTCCATATGCGAGCCGGTCTTGAAGATGGTCTCGGGGCGAATGCCCTCGGCGAGCAGATAGCGCCGCGCATGTTCGGTGAGCACCAGATTGATATCGCTGAGATGGTCGAGGACCTTGCGATTGAGTTCCTCGGGGACGCGCTGGTCAAAGCAGCGGTTGCCGGCTTCCATGTGGAAGACGGGCACCTTGCGGCGCTTGGCGGAAATCACCGACAGACAGGAATTGGTGTCGCCATAGAGCAGCACGGCATCGGGCCTTTCAGCAGCGATCACAGCATCGGACTTTTCAATGACGCGGCCGATTGTCTGGGCGGCGTTTTCTCCGACGGCATCGAGGAAGTGGTCGGGCTTGCGAATGCCCAGATCCTCGAAAAAGATCTGGTTCAGCTCGTAGTCGAAGTTCTGCCCGGTATGGACCAAGACATGGTCGGTATAGCGGTCGAGTTCAGCGATCACCCGGCTCATCTTAATGAGTTCGGGGCGGGTGCCGACGATGGTCATGACCTTATACACGGAATGCTTCCTTCATGTAGTCGAGTTTGCCCAGCAGCGCCTTGACGCCCTCGACATCGAGCCGACGGGTGTTGTGTGACGTGTAGTCTTCGAGCTGGTCGATCTCGGCTTCGCCCTCGCTGAAATACTTAGCGTAGTTGAGATCGCGATTATCGGCTGGAATCCTGTAGTAGTCGGTCAGGTCGACAGCACGGGCCATTTCTTCCCGCGACACGAGCGACTCGTAGAGTTTCTCGCCGTGACGCGTGCCGATGAAGCGGGTTTCCAGTTCGGAGCGACCGGCCATCTCTTTGATCGCCTGAGCCAGATCGCCAACCGTGGAGGCAGGCGACTTCTGCACGAAAATGTCGCCTTGCTGGCCATTGGCAAAAGCATAGAGGACCAAGTCGACCGAGTCTTCGAGCGACATCAGGAAACGGGTCATGTGCGGGTCGGTGACGGTGAGCGGCCGGCCTTCGTTGATCTGCGACACAAAGAGCGGGATCACCGAGCCGCGCGACGCCATAACGTTGCCATAGCGCGTGGCGCAGAAGACGGTCTCGCCGTCGCGCTGCAAGCGCGCCTTGGCGACCATGACCTTTTCCGCCATGGCCTTTGAGATGCCCATGGCGTTGATCGGGTAGACGGCCTTGTCGGTCGATAGAACGACAACGCGCTCGACACTGGCGGCGTGAGCGGCCTGCAGCAGGTTCTCGGTGCCGATAACGTTGGTCCGCAGGGCTTCCATGGGATAGAATTCGCAGGACGGCACCTGCTTGAGCGCGGCGGCGTGGAAAATGAAGTTCACGCCTTTTGCGGCCTGGCGAACACTGCCCTCGTCGCGCACATCGCCGATATAGAAACGGAGCTTGGGATTGTTGAATGCAGTCCGCATGTCCTCCTGCTTCTTCTCGTCGCGGCTGAAGATGCGAATCTCACCAACATCGGTATCGAGAAAGCGCTTGAGGACGGCGTTGCCGAACGAGCCAGTCCCACCGGTGATAAGGAGCGTCTTGTTGGCGAACATGTCCATTTTCACAACTAAGGCTTCCTAGCCGAATGCGTGCATGTCGAGGATCTGGTCACGCCAGGACGGCGGCCGATAGCCCGTCATATCGCGAAAACGGGATGAGTCCAGCGATCGATCAATGGCGACGCTGTCTTCGGGGGTGATCTCGATCGATTTTCCGTAGATTTCGCGGATAAGCACCAGCAGATCGTACTTGTTGATCGGGTCGCCGGAGACGTGAAACAGGCCGCGCAAATTCGGGTGGGGCAGGACGAAATCCCGGATGAGGCGGGCGAACTCCGGCGTTGAGATACCGGTGTAGATGGCGCGCCGGAAGCCCCTGACCGATCCAGCCTGCGACAGGAACCATTCCAGCAAGCCGTGGTGGCTGCCAAGCTCATGGCCGATAGTCGAGGTGCGCAGGGTGATGGCGTTGGGATAGTCGACTTCGCCAAGAAACTTCGAGCGGCCATAGAGGTCGTCGGCCGAGGCGAAATCAGCCTCGGTGTACATTGATCCCTTGCCATCAAAGACGCAGTCGGAGCTCAGTTGGATGAGGCGGATGCCTCGCGGCTCAAGCAGCCGGGCGAGTTGATGCGGAAGAAGCGCGTTGATGGGCAGTGTGACTAGCGGGTCTTTGGCGACGGCCAGTTGCTTGACGATGCCGATGCAGTTGATCACGAGATGCGGGTTCACTGCGTCGATGGCGGCTGTGATGCTGCCAAAGTCGTCGCAGGACACGGTCTCGATGATCCGGGGAGCAAGGTCGTGCGGAAGACGATCGGCAGCCTCTCTGGACCGCACCGTGCCCCATGCTTCGAAGCCGTCGCTGGCGGACAGCACCCGAAGGATGGTGTTGCCCATCATGCCCGACGCACCAAGGATCAGGATGCGCTGCAGCTCGCTAGAGGTCACGGGGCGCACCGCGACCGGCAGGGCGCTGGCCTGCCGCAATGGCTTGCAAGAAAAAGGCGATCAACCGCCCTGTCAGCATGTCTGGCTCAAAATTGTCGTTGTAGTAGGCGCGTCCTGCGCGGCCCATCTGTTCGCGCTCGGCCGCAGACATGTCCACAAGTCGGCTGATCGCGTCAACCAGCGCCGTGGCATCTTCCGCAGGACAGGCGAGGCCGGCGCCGGCCTCCGAAACGGCTTTGCCCCCCTCCCCATCGATCGCCGCGATAATCGGCTTTCCGGCCGCCATATAGGTGGAAATCTTTGCGGGGATCGTCCGGGCCATGGCATCGGATCGGTTGAGCGTGACCAGCAGCGCCGAGGCCTGTGACAGGATGCCGGGGATAGCTGTGGACGGGAACCGGCCCGGCATCGAGACGTTATCGAGCCCTTCCGTGGCGACCTCAGACACGAGCCAGTCACGTTGACTGCCATCGCCGACAAGGACGAAGCGGATGTCCGTGCGGTGCTTGAGGGCGATCGCTGCTTTCAGGATCGTCGGCAGCGCTTGGGCGGTGCCGATATTACCGGCAAAGACGATGTTGAACCCAGCCGGTAGGGCGAGGGCCGGTACCTCGGTGGCGGGTATCGCCACGTCGCCCGGGGTCGGAAAAAAATCTACAGGCACTTGTCCGGCCATGGGGGTAATGGCCTCAACGAAGGATCGCGACTGGCCGAGGATAAGATCGCAGCGCTTGTAGATCCAGCCCACGAGATCGGCGGCGACGCCGAGCAACGTGCGGTTCTTGACATAGCCGGTGACCTCGAGGCTCTCCGGCCAGAGGTCCTGGACCCAGAGCACTAACGGCGCGCGCTTCAGCCATTTCAACAAGATCGCCGGAATGGCCTGAAAAATCGGCGAGACGCCATAGACGAAGATGATGTCGAAGCGTCGGTCCCGCAGCAACCAGGGGCCGAACAGTGAGGCAAAGACGATGAAGGACAGGTAGTTGGCAATCAGCCCCCCTGCCCGCCCTCGGCCTCTGGGAATGAGCGGCACACGAAACAGGTCATAGGGCCTGAGTGATGGGTCCTTGCCGGCACCGAGGGCACGGTAGCCCGCGAGCGTCTTGCCACCGGGATAGTTCGGTTGTCCAGTGAGCACGGTCACCTTGCAGCCGGCAGCGACGAGCGATTCCGCCACTTCGTTGATACGGAAGCTCTCGGGCCAGAAGTATTGCGAAACGATCAGAACGCGCATGTCAGAGCGTTGCAACATCGGGCGCTGCCGAGAAGCAGGACGCTGATTTCTGCCGGGTCATATTCGCTTCTTCCGTCTGGACAGCACATCGGCATAGACCGCCTGCAAAGCCTTCGCACTCTGCTCGAGCGAGAATAGGCTGCCGGCCCACACCTTCGCCTGCCGCCCGAGGCGCGCGCGCAGCGGCTCGTCTCTTGCGAAGCGGAGGATTGCGTCAGCGATCAACTCTGGTCGCGGACCGCGGATCGCCAGGCCGGTTTCCTCATGCAAGATGGCATCCGGCAGCGGATCACGGATAGCGACGATACTGGGGACACCAAAAAGCGCCGCCTCGAAGACAGGGCGGCCCGCTGCGTTCAGATGGGACGGGAAGCAGAGCACGTCGATCTGCTGGTACAGCGAGCGAATGTCCTTGACGAGGCCAAGGAATTTCACCTCCCGCTGGAGGCCGTGACGCTCAACTACCAGCTCGAGCTCGGACCTAACGTCGCGCGCGAAGCCGAATTGTTTGAGCAACCAGGCCTTCGGCCCAGACAGCGATCGGGCATTTTCACCGGCGATCCAGCACTCCACCTCGACGCCCTGATCCCTGACGATCCGCACGGCCTCGACCAGTTCACGAACGCCCTTGGCCGGGATCAGCACGCCGAATATGCCGAGACGGATGGGGCCTGAGCGGGGCGTCTCGCTGTCGTTGCCGGCATCGGCGGGCACGCTGATGGAATTGTGGACGATGCTGACGGCCAGGCGCTGGTCCAAAGTCCGGGCTACAGTGTGATCAATGGCAACCACCGCATCGGCATGCTGGGCCAGCAGGCCATTTATCCAGCGCGACCGCAGCGTATCTCGGGGCGCGGATTGCACCGACCGGACGTGAACGACCAGCGGCACGCCGATTATAGCCTTGGCGATGATCGCCAGCGGCAGCAACGTGATCTCGTTGGCGTGGATCAGGTCATAGGGTTGCTTGCGGAGCCGCCACAAGGCCACCAGCGACCAGGGCAGGAACCATAATTCGCGCAGGAGGATCAGCCAGCGCAGGCGGCGGTAGCGGCCGTAGAGCGTATTGTCGAACTGGCTGAGGCCCGGCACGCGGGTAACCGACATGCCGGTGTCCGCGAACTCATCGGACGCTGTACCACGGGGGGTGAGGATATCCCCCTCAACTCCGGATGAATGAATGTGTGTGAAGAGCTCGATGAGGCTCTTGGATGCACCACCGAAGCCCGCCGCGGGGTGCAGGTAAAGGATGCGTAGCGGCATTATCGTCTCTGCCGCGTCAAACCGGCAGGGGCGTAGAGGACATCGTCACGCGAGTGCCGATCTGACCACATCAAGGACCCTCCCCGCCGCGTCTCCGTCGCCATAGGGCCGAACGCCACTCTGGCCAACATCGAGTCCGAGGAAAGCGGATTCGAGCGCGTCAGAAGTTGGAGAGACCAGCCGGTTCCAGCCAGTCTCGACCAGCTCGACCCACTCGGTCTCAGTCCTGAGGGTGACGCAGGGGACGCCGTGGAAGAAAGCCTCTTTCTGGACCCCACCGGAATCCGTCGCGATGAACTTGGCATGCTTTTCCAGCATAGCCATATCCAGGTATCCCACCGGCCCGATGATAGTGATGCTGGATGGTACGGCGATGCGAAACTCGCCAATGCGGCGCTTGGTGCGGGGATGCAGCGGCAGGACCACAGGGAGACCGCACTCGCCCAATGCACGAATGAGCCGTTCCAGCCGAAGCCTGTCGTCGGTATTTTCTTGGCGATGGAGCGTGGCGAGAGCATACTGCCCGCGGCTGAGGTCCAGATCCGCCAGTATGCTGCTGCGTTGTTCGGCCACCCCACCAAAATGCAGAGCCACGTCGAACATGATGTCGCCGACATTGTGAATGGCGGCCGCAGACAACCCCTCGCCCAGCAGATTGTCCACCGCTCGCGTCGTTGGAGCGAGCAGGAGGGTCGACATGTGATCGGTCAGGCGCCGATTGATCTCCTCGGGCATGGCCATGTTGTAGGAGCGCAGACCCGCTTCGACGTGAATGACCGGTTTGAGAAGTTTGGCGGCAGCAAGGGCAGCGGCCAGCGTCGTGTCGGTGTCTCCGTACACGAGAACCGCAGTTGGCCGCTCCTGTAGAATGACACCCTCGATGGCCTCGAGCATCCGTCCGGTGTTCTGACCGTGTGTCCCACCGCCGATCCCCAGATTGTGGGCGGGTGGACTCATGTCCAGCTCTGTAAAGAAGACGTCCGACATTTCTGCATCAAAGTGCTGCCCGGTATGGACGAGCACCTCGGTGATACCGTCCGCCGAGGCGACTGCACGGCTCAGCATAGAGGCCTTGATAAACTGCGGGCGCGCTCCAACCACGGTCAGCAGCCTAATCACTGGACAGCTATTCCTGGAGATATGAGTGCATTGATGCGACCCAAGAGCACCTTGCCGCTCTGTTCGAAACTCAGTTGCGTCGCCGCCCCCTCTGTGGAGCGTTTGAACGTCTCAAGCTGGGTTTCCGTCATCTCTGACAAAGCGGCCGCCATGTCACGCAACTCGAATGTTTCCGCGACTACTCCAAGAGAGTGGCCGCGAACGATCCGGGCCATCTCTGGGGAAGGACCGATAGCAATGGCGAGGCGAGCCTGGATGAATTCAAACAGCTTGTTGGGCAGCGCGTACTCGTGGTTGAAGTTCGAGGGTGGCAGCAGGTAGAGGCCCACATCGTAAGCGTTGATGCGGTGAGGAATGTCCTCCATGCGAACAGGATAGACAAAGCGTATGCGACTGTCAGGCGCTGCCCGCTCGCGAAGCTCGCGCATGTACTGAGCGTCGCTTTCTACGAGCATCAGGTCCAGCGTAAAGCGAGTGTCGAGCGACCCCATCAGCTCAATCATCAGCTCGAGGTGACGGGCGCGAAGGGCGGCGCCATGGTGGATCATTCGCACCTGACCAGGGACGACCGGTGATGGGCGGATATCCTGGTAGGCCGGCGCGTTAAAGACGACCTCGGGCGCAACACCGTAATTGTCGCGATACGCATCAGAGATACCCTCACAGACCGTGGTCACCGCAGCTGCGCGCGGTAGATAGGTGCGGCAGAGATAGTCCTGATATCGACCGAACAGCAGGCGCCAGAGGAAGCGATCGTCAAACTCCTTGGGGGAGTATTCGTGCGCGTCGGCAAGCACCGGTGTATCGCCCGCAACCCTGAGAGCGAGCGGCAAGGCAGCGATGTCGTTCGCAATGACCAGATCGAACTGTCGACCGGTCAGTGCCCGTAGCCCACTGACAACCTCCGGACGCTTCCAGACATAGGATTCAAAAGCTCTCAGCAACAGCTTTGCTGCCCAGATGCCGCGCTGGCCGGCCGTAGCGGGGCCGCGGACAATCCCCACGAAGTCGCAGTTGGCATCCGGCGCTGTGCCATAGCCGGCGACCGTCAGGTCAGCCTTGCCTTCGAGCAAACGCACCTGCCGCATGACACGGGGATCGGAGCGGATTGCCGAGAACGACAGGATGAGAATACGAGGCTTCATAGCTGCGTCAGTGGCAGGAAAACGGTTCGGTGCCAACGGCAGAAATTGAGCCAGCGCCAGGCTTGCCAGGAGAAACGCCGCGCGCCTGACAGCATCTGGTCGTAAGCGGCCAGCATCGCCTGTCGATTGAGGAAAGGCAGCCCTTCCGCGTCGTCTTCCAGCCAGCGGCGCACCTGCGGACCAAGTTGCTTTAGCCACTGCTCTTCTGGTGTCGCAAACCCGATCTTGTCGCGACGGTCGAGGATGGCGTCAGGCACAATGCCTCTCATAGCGGCGCGGAAGACATGCTTGGTCTCCCCTTCGGGCGACAGTAGGTACTCTTCGGGTAGCGCGAGCAGGAAGTCGGCCAGGTCGGTCATCAGGAACGGGACTCGGCTCTCCACTGAAAAGCGCATGGAGTTTCGGTCCGCGTGACGAAGGAGCGCAGGAAGGCCGCGCCGTGTTGCCGACAGAGCCAGTTCTGCGGCAAGCCGACGGCCTCGTGGACCATTCGACACGATACGCGGATGCTTGAGCTGAACCCGCGACGCCGCCAAGAGGTCGGTATCGAGCCAATCTGGTCGCATCTCGGTGCCTGCCCAGCCACGCAGCCGCTGATACAAGTCACCCTGCGCGTACTCGGCAACGAGGTTTTTTAGACCATAAGGTACCGATCTGCCCGGCCACTTGGCCCAATTGCCGAGGAAGGAGATGGTTTCGCCAATCTGGCCGCGGTCGAGCATCGAGCGCATCCGCTTGCCCGGATAGCCATGATAGCCCGCGAGCAGTTCGTCTGCCCCCTGCCCATCCAGCGTCACGGTGATCCCAGCCCGACGCGCCTCCTGGAACACCCGATATTGCGCGTAGATGCTGGTGCCGCCAAACGGCTCGCCCTGCGCGCGGATCATGTCGTCCAGATCGGTAGCCAGTTCGTGGGGCTCGACAACCACCTTGTGTGATATGGCGCCGACATGGTTGTTCACCAAGTCCACCCAGCTCTCCTCCGAAACCGGCGAGCCTTTGGCTACGAAGCTGAATGTGTGGATGTCGGCATTGGGCTGCAGGTGGCGCATGGCGCAAACTACCGCCGAGGAGTCCACCCCACCGGAAAGCGCAGATCCCAAGGGAACGTCGCTGCGCAGATGCAGATTGATGCTCTCGAGGAACATGTGGCGCAGGCGATCCGCAGCATCTGGCAAGCTTAGCGTCTGGCTCTCTGCGACGCTGGGGGTCCACCACGATCGCGCGGCGCCGAGTATCCCGGTTTTCAGATCGAGGACGCGGATCACCCCTGGTTCGAGCTGGGAAATG
Source organism: Pseudomonadota bacterium (assembly GCA_023415605.1). GTDB lineage: Bacteria > Pseudomonadota > Alphaproteobacteria > Rhizobiales > Devosiaceae > Devosia_A. Next base: position 26,638 of record JAEZKB010000260.1, on the reverse strand, counting down.
CCCTCGATAAAGGTGGCGGGCGTGGAGTCGTAGTCGCCATGGACGAGATAGTTGTAGGACGTCTGCAGGTTGAGGCTGGCTGCTTCACCGCGCAGCCGGCATGCCGCTGGCAGCTCGGACGCAAAACAGAATCCCCATCTGGGGGTCGCGTAGAACATCGGCTTTATGCCGAAGGCATCGCGCACCACGCTCAGCGTGCCCGCCGTGCGATCCACGATGGCAAACGCAAACATTCCAGTCAGGCGCGGCAGGCAGGCTTCTCCCCAATGCGCCCAAGCTGCCAACAGAACCTCGGAGTCCGAGTGCGTCCGGAAGGCAGAGCCCGCAGCGGCCAGCTCTGTCTTCAGTTCGCGGTAGTTGTAGATTTCGCCGTTGAACACCATTGAATAGCGACCGTCGGCACTGTGCATCGGCTGATGTCCACCGGACGACAGATCGATGATCGAAAGGCGCGCGTGGCCGAGGCCTAGTTCCCCGAAAGTGTGGTCTATTTCCATGCCATGGTCATCCGGGCCACGGTGCTTCATCAGAACGAGACCGGCATCCAGTGCCGCGGAGCGTCTGCTGTCGTGCGTTGACGACCAATATCCGGCGATGCCGCACATCAGTGGCTTCTCCGGTGCGCCAGCGCCGCCTCGTAGTCCGATTTGACCTCGGCGGCAATCTTGAGAGGATCATGCCAGCGCTCGACAAAGTCCCGACCGCGTTTGGCGAGGTCTGCAAGCTCCTGCCGGGACATGCCCAGGGCCTTGCGAAGGACTTCGGTGATGGTGTCGGGCGTCGCCCGAATGAACGGAAGGTCGTCGCGCATCTGCGGCGGGATGAACTGCAGATCTTCCTCCCGAAGGTAGACGATCACCGGCTTGCCGAGCGCGAGAGCTTCGACTGCCAGGCCGCCGTACCAGCCCGCGTGCAGCTGATCGACCATGATGTCGATCGCTTCGTAGCGTTTGCGCGCCTCGGCTCGTGTCAGGCCTTCAATGAGATCGAGTTCAAACGCCGCGCCCTCCTGTTTCAAGGTGGCGGCGGCGGCCAGGATCCGATCCGTCCCCTTGACGGCCCGGTGGCTCGGCGCGTGGCCGATGCGGAGCGGCCGTGCCTCATCGAGCGCTACCGGCACGGGCACCCAATCCTCGATGGCGATATGGGAATAGGGAATGAACCGTGCGCCCGGCGCCAGGACGTGAAGGAGGTCGGGGTTTACCGCGTAGACCTGCCGGCAGTACCGCGCCATCCTGGCGATCATCCGGCGCTTGAAGCGATCGGAATGGCGACAGTAATATCCGTCGCCGACCACGTGAGCGATGGCATACTGGAAGCGCCGGCTGACCTCGCCCTGCCGCGCATCGTCGCCTTGATAGTGGATGAAGGCGACGACGCCGCGTAGCCGATAGAGCGCCAGCTCAAGCTCGAGCAGGACGCACCTGTAGACTGCGTTGACTGCCGTCTTCACCTGCCGGCCTGTTCCACGATCCATCTCGCGGCGGAATGGCATCGCTTCGGCCAGCGTGGTGCCAAAATTGAAATGGATGACGTCGGCGTCGCGCGCTGCCCGCCAGATGGCGCGAAGGCGCTTCCACTCGCGTCGCAGAAACCCGTCGCCGGACGACCAGATCGTGCGATCAGCCCAATAACCGAAGGGGCTGGGGGCAAGCGTCCAGACTTCGCTTTCCAAACCAAGGGCACGCAGATGGCTGCTCAGGCCCTGCGCGTTTCCCCCGACCGAGCTTGGAACGTGCACGACGCGAAAGCGCTGACGATCGCTCAAGCGATGATGTCCCTTATGCCGACACGGGGCGGAATGATCGGGTCGTGCAACTGCGATCGCATCAGATCGATATCACCCACGACATCGAATGGATCGCCCGGCACAGTCTGGAAATGAGCCCCTGCTCCCATCTGCGAGGCCATTTCCTCACAAAGGGCCCTGAGAGACAGGACCTCCGGACCGGCAACGTTGTAGATCGCGCTGCTTTCACTGTGGAGCGAAGCCACCACTGCTTTGGCTGCATCGACGACGTGGATGGGATTAAGTCGCAGGCCCTTCTCGCCCTGGATCGTCACGGGCTTCCCGGCGCGAATAGTGTCGGCCAGGCGGGGGACGAGCATGCCACGGTTCTGACGTTGGCCGTAAATGAAGAAAAACCGCAGGATCATGACCTTCATGAACTTGGCATAGCTCGAAGCCAGCGCCTCGCCGCTGACCTTGCTGCCGAGATAGTAGCCCAGGCTGTCGGGTTGGCTTATCGGCGAATTCTCCTGGAATGGCTTGGTGCCGTTGCCGTAGATGCCTCCTGAAGACGCGAAGATAAATCGCTCCACTCCGGTTCGCCACGCATAGTCGAGCAAGCGCGCCGTCGCCGTGATGTTGACCTGGAACACCTCAAGCGCACGGGCTGGCACGTCACGGAAGTGGGCGGACTGGGCGAGATGGACGATGTCACTGGCCTTCGCCGGCAGTATGCCGACATCCCAGTCGGATGAGAAATCTACGGCGCTGTACTGCACTCCGGGGACAGGATCAGCTGGGATGGTGTGCACCAGAGCCCGAATGTCACAGGTGCCCGTGAGTTGACCAAGCAACTCCCGCCCCAGCAGGCCATTGGCCCCGGTGACGATTACGATCTTGCCAGTCATCAGGATACGCTCCGGCAGGGTCTCGGACTATGCGGGATTTCTTCCGCGAACCGTGATGCCGTAGAAATCGACATGGCTGTGCTCGATCTCGAGTCCGGCGGCGCGATACCATCCTTCAACCTCGGCGAGCGTATGCCTGGTTGCAACCTGAGGATGATACCAATCGTAGTTGACCAGGACGTTCTCCTCGTGCGTGACGTCAGGGTTCCAGTAGCACTTGGCAAAGAAATGGTAGATGAGGCGCTGCACATCATATTCGCCCGCCTCGATGCCGAGCACTTCGACTGCCGGGACGGTGACCTTGACGTTTGCCGCCGAGAGCGCCCTGCCGAACTCGGTGATCTGGCGGCTCTGGGCCATCGCCTCATCGTACGGCATCGCCGCGATGCGGTCGCGGACGAAGTCGTCAACAAACTCCCGTATGGGCGCCTTCTGCTTGTAGACGTAGATCGCGAGTTCACCGCCCGGCGCAAGCAGGTCGCGCAGGTTGCGGAAGCCACGCACCGGATCGGCGGTATGGTGCAACACCTCCTGGCAGTAGATGAAGTCGAACTGGCCCAGGCCCGAGAGATCGCCGATCAGATCCCGGGTTTCGAAATGGGTGTTGGGTACATCCTTGAAGTTTTCGCGCGCGACGTCGGCTGCCACGAGGTCGATGCCGACAACCTCCGCCTGTTCCGGCGCCAGCAGGCGTAGGAGAGCGGTGACGCGGCCGTTGCCACAGCCGGCGTCCAGGATACGGGTCTTGCCAGCCAGGTGAGTTGCAAGATCACGAGGACCGGCAAAGCCGTTCCGCTCGAGGATCCAGCGCTGCGTGTCCGAGCCTTCGCGCAATGTCTCGGCATAGAACGCATCGGTGTTCTTCTCCCATTTGTCGCGGAAGCTGCGGGAGGTATTTCCTGTCATGCTAACTCCAATGCGGCATGCTTTGGGAAGAAGGGCTCGGGGAGTAACTGATGGCTCGCAACTCAGCTGTCGGCATAGACGTCGGTCATGACGCGCGCAATCGCACCGTTTTCGTGCAAGCCCAAGATGGAACGTCTGGCCAGCTGACGTTTCCGGTCCAACGCAGCCGGATCAGACAGGTAGGTTAGCAACGTCGCCTCGAGGTCGTCGAGGTGACTGACAATGAAACCCGACCGACGCAACTCCTCTGTCATGAACTCCGGTCTTATCCAAGTAATTGTGGGGACGCCGCACGCCATGCTCTCGATCTGGGAGTTTGCATAAAAGCCCATTTTCATCTTGCCGATCGCCAAGTCGGCGTGGCCCCAGGCGCGCATAACGTCCTCATGGCTGACCTCCCGCAGATGAGTGAATTCGATCGCAAAGCCCCGCGCTCTCACGGTCTCGACCGCGTGTCGTATCCGCTCGGTGCCTTCGATGCCGGGGTGGTTGGTGACATGCATCAGCCGGAGCGGCCGGCTGCCATCCCATGGCTCCCGATCGCTCTCGACAATGTCGCCGGGAGCAAAGAACGATGAGACGGTGGCCTGCGGCATGAAGTCGAGCATATCGGGAGTAGTCACCAACGTCGCGTCGGCCCAGCGCTGTGCAAGCTCACGGCGCTTCCGGCTGACGGGACTTCTGCACACGGTGGCATTGTAGTCGCACACCTGACAGATGTTCATTGCCGGGTGCAGCCGCATGTTCACTTCCCGGTTTCGTGCCTCGCAGCCCCGGAAGTGCGCTACCACTCGACGCCCCATATGCTTGAGCAGCGGAACCTCCCAGCCCGAGCGGGTCATGGTGACCATGAAGTGGAAATGCACAACCTCGTAGCGCGCCACCACTGACCAGAAGAGCCACATTTCCCGGAAGGCAGCGGTCAGCGGATTGGAACGGGGCACGCGATAGTCACAACGGTTCCAATGGGGACTTGTACCAACCGCGAGAAAATCTGCTTTCCACCCCTGCTCACGCAGGATGCGCGTGGAATGCCACGGAACGTGGACCATATAGGAAATGTGGAGCACCGATCGCGGCACGACGCGGCCACGCAGCAGAGGCGCCAACATAGCGTTCACCGGCTTGATTGCCAGCACGCAAACATCATACGCGATGCGGCCTACGAAACTTTTCACCCAAGCGGTCAGGGACCTACCACTCATGCCGCCCGGACCAGGGTTGTGGCCTCCCGGGTCTGAAACCAGAGGCGGAGGCACAGGACGGCCCAGAGCCGCGACCACAGTGCGGGATGTCCTGCATAGTAGTCCCGCACGAGCGCACGGATAGCGGCACCGTCGACAAAGCCCGCCATTGCGCCATGATCGCCCAGGAGAAGATCGTCGATCAACGGCTTCAGCGAGCCGTGGAAAGCGGCGGCCAGGGGAATGCCAAACCCCATCTTGCGGCGGTCAACGAAGGCTGAGGAGAACTTCGGACGCAGCAGGTTCTTGAGCAGAACCTTGGTCTCCAGGCCCGACGCCGTCGGACGGATACGGGTGGGCAACGGCAGGCCGAAGGCAAATTCGACCATGCGGTGGTCGAGCAAGGGTACGCGCACCTCGAGGCCGTTGGCCATGCTCATGCGGTCTACCTTGGTGAGGATGTCATCCAGCATGTAGTGCCGGACGTCGTGCAACTGGCAGCGCATCACGGGATCCACGTCGGCAGGATCGGTGAGCGCATCATCCGCCAAACCTCGGAATGCGGCGCCAGGCATGATCTCGCGCACCAGATCTGGCTCCATGTAGGTTCGCTCGATGCGGTGCAACCCGTCCCAGCGGGCACCGGCACGACGCAGAGTGCGACCGCGCTCGCCGCGAAAAACGCCGCCGGCGAGACGCAGAATTGGAAGCCTCCAGCCGCCGTGCTGGCGGTTGAGAACGCCTTTGTAGCTTTCATACCCGCCGAAAAGTTCGTCGCCGCCGTCGCCCGACAGCACCATCTTCACCCGCGACGCGGCGAGGCGCGAGACCATGTAGGTCGGCACAAACGAAGAGTCGGCGAACGGTTCGCCGAACGCGGCGGCCAGCGAAAGCAGTAGTTCCGGTGCGATCTGCGCCGAAACGAGCTCTGCCTCGTGTCGCGTATCCAACACCCGTGCCGCCTCCTCGGCGTATGGCCGATCGGAATGATCATCCTCCGTGAAGGCCGTCGTGAAAGTGTGAACGGGACGCGAGAGAAGCCGTGTCATCCGATCCACGATCAACGTCGAGTCGATGCCGCCGCTCAGGAAGGCCCCGAAATCGACATCCGCGCGAAGGTGCTGTGCCAGCACGGTGTCGAGCAACTCGGCGAGTGCCTCGGTCGCCTCCGCCTCCCCGACGGGACGGATGCGAGCGCTCAACGTCCAGTAGGTGTTGAGCGAGACTGTACCATCGTCAAGTGCAAACGTCAGATGTGTTGCGGGAGAGAGCTTTCTGACGCCCTGGTAGATCGTGCCCGGCGTCGGCACATAGCCCATGTGGAGGAAAGCCGCGATGGCATCGGGATCCGGATCGTCCGCTACTACGCCGGAACGCATCAAGGCGTCCAGTTCCGATGCAAAGACCAACCGGGATCCGGAAACGAAATAGTACAATGGCTTGATGCCCAGGCGATCCCGCACCAAATGGACGCGATTGGAGCGCGGGTCGTGGATGGCAATAGCGAACATGCCGAACAGGCGGGGCAGCATGTCGATACCCCAGTCGAGGTAGGCCTGAAGCAGCACGTCGCTGTCCGACAGGCCTGGTCGGGTGATCCCCAGTTCTCGGGCCAGTTCGACATAATTGTAGATCTCGCCGTTGAAAACCAGCCGAACGCCGGTTGTCGGGTCGAGCAGAGGTTGGCGTCCCTCATCGAGGCCGACAATTGCGAGCCGGCGATGGCCAAGCCCCACCTCGCCCGACCAGTGTGCCCCCTCGCCATCCGGACCGCGATGCACCAGAGCATCGGTCATGCGGCGCAGTGCGGCCGCGCCCGTCGAGGCGGGCGGGAAGTTGACTATGCCGGCAAGGCCACACATGCCTAGGCTGCCATGCTCAGTTCTTGAACGATCAAGTCGGAAAACTGCGCCAGGATGATGCCGCTCTCGTGCCGTGCCGATACGTAGCGATAGGCGGCCTCCCCCAGCGTGCGTCCCAGTGAGCCTGGCGCCCAATGTCGAGCGTCGTGGAGCCGATGCATCTGAGCCGCAGCCTTCCCTACGTCGCCCTCCAGGATGCCGCCCCCGTGCGCCGAGATGAACCCATCGGGATCCACATTCATCGACAAGACCGGCGTTCCGCACGCGCCGGCCTCAAGGAAGCTGTTGGCGAACCCCTCGATGCGGGATGTGCTGACAAGGGCGAATGCTCGGCTGTAGTAGTCCCGCATGCGGTCGGGCCTCACGGCATCAACGATATGCACATTCGGCGGCGCTTGGGCCTTGAGGGTATCGAATAGCGCCGCATCGGCCCTGTTCATAATCATGGTGATGGGCAGCTCCGGACAGAGCCGGGCCAACTCGATCATGCGCTCAGGACACTTGATGCGATCGGACTTGCCAACCCAAAGCGCGAATTCCCTAGGCCGCTCGATATCTCCGCAGGGTGGGATTACCACGGGATTACGCAGCACGTCGGCTTTGCGGTTGAAGCGGACCAGGACTTCCTCTCGCTGATACTCAGTTTGGGTGAGAAGGAGGCCGGGCTGATCGTACAACGCGCGCGCGCCAGGTTCCGCAGGATCGAGATCCATGTCGCTGCCGAGCAGCAGCACGAACCGCCGGTTTGACGCCGCGCACCAGCGGGCCAGATTGGCCGTGTAGTTGGTGACGCCGAATGCGACATATACTCTTGCAGCGGCGGTCTGCCAGGCCTTGACCTCCCAAACTGCCAAGTCCAGCCCAGATTCCGTGCCGACATGTATGCCGCGAAACGCCCTGCCACGCAGGCGAGCCCAAAGGCTTCGCGACAAGACATAAGAAGAGTCACGACGGAAGGCGACACCATCGCGTATCGAACGGCGAGCCTGGCCGTAATCGAAAGCCAACATGGAGACGTCACAACTTCCTTCCGCAGCCAAGTGGCGTGCTAGGCGCCATGCCCGTAGCTCCGACCCACCGTAGGGACCGAGGCCTAAGAGCATGGGGTAGACACCAGGAGTAGCAAAGCAGACCTGATTTCCGCTTGCGAGTGGTAGCGCGTCCGATCCCATGCGGCCGATCAACTTACGGGTGTCCACGTTGGCAAATTAACCTTCGCGCACCATGGGCCCCGGATCTGACAAGACCTGTTGTAGTGCCTCCCGATCCGGAAAGTGGACGAGAACGCCCATCCCCTTTTTCTGGAACACAATCATGCTGCCGAGTCCAACGGCCGAAGCACCCCCGATGCGGACCGCGTCGCCGATATGGGCGAGCGTGCCGGCTCCGCCGTGGGCCACAACAGGGATCGATACAGCGTCCGAGACTCTCCGCGTGAGCTCTAGGTCAAACCCTGACCAGGATCCTTCCCTATCGATGGCGGTCAGAAGTATCTCTCCCGCCCCTAGCCGCTCGGCCTCCACCGCCCAAGCCACAGGATCCTGATGTGTGTCTCGCTGGCCATTCTCGGTCCACACACTTGACGGTGCGTCTGGACCCGGCGCTCTAACGTCGATCGATACGACGACCGCCTGGCTACCGAACAACGCAGCGATCTCGCTAATCAGTTGAGGGGTCTTGATGGCGTGCGTGTTCAGCGAGACTTTTTCAAAGCCTATGTCGAAGACGGCCTTGGCGTCGTCGATGTTGGATATTCCCCCGCCATAGCCAAGTGGCATGAAGCACTCGTTTGCGATGTCACTGAGAACCTTTAAGTTTGGACCTCGACCTTCCTTAGAGGCTGATATGTCCATGAAGAATAATTCATCGACCTCCAACTCATTGAAAATCCTAACCGTGTTGCTTGGATCGCCAACATAGACGAAATCGCCGAATTTCCTCGTTTTTATAAGACTCTCGTGTCTCAGCAAAAGTATTGGGATAACTCTAGTATTTAACATATGTTACAATTTCGAAAAATTTTGGAGAATTTTCATCCCAAATCGATGACTTTTCTCTGGGTGAAATTGCAGACCAAAAATGTTATCTTTGGCAATACCGGAGTCGAACTCAATACCATAATAGGTGCGTAGCAACGAATGACCAGGATCGTCTGTTCGCACAAAGTACGAATGCACGAAGTAGTACCGCGCTTCTTCACCGAGATCGGAGGTCATCGGACTGGAACCGGCTGGTGCTGCCAGGTTCCACCCCATGTGGGGAACTTTCAGGCCCTGTTGCTTGGGGAACCGGTGTGCAGCCCCTGAAATCCATCCAAGACCGGGAAGACGCCCTTCCTCGCTGCCGCTTGTCAGTAACTGCATGCCAAGGCATACGCCCAGCACAGGAATTCGCTCTACTAGCGCCTTCGTGTCCAGCACATCCCGCAGTCCAGGCACGCTTCCGATACGGTCCATTGCCGCGTCAAACGCGCCCACTCCGGGCAAAAGCAACTTTTGAGCGCCTGCAATCCGAGCGGGATCGGATTCGACGCTAGCTGGGACGCCGATACGTCTAAAAATATTCAGCAACGAGCCGAGGTTGCCCATGCCATAGTCAACGATAACGATCATTTGTTGATCTGAGGGAAGCAGTTCAGTTGAAGAGTTCCGCATAGGTGCCGCTGCGCACAACTTTGCCGCCCGCGATCTCGTGTATGACGTCACACTGCTCCAGGGTGGATAGGCGATGGGCTACCATGAACAAAGTGATATTCGGCCCTAACGCGTTCAGGACTTCGATCACGCCCTTCTCTGTCTCGCTGTCTAGCGCACTTGTCGCCTCGTCGAAAACGATAACGCTTGCCTGTTTATAAAGGGCGCGCGCGATGCCTACGCGCTGACGTTGGCCTCCGGAAAGTTTCACACCACGCTCGCCCACCAATGTCTCAAAGCCTTCCGGCCATGAGGAAATGGTGTCGGCAATCTGGGCGCCCGCGGCAGCGCGCAGTACCCTGCTCATGTCGATCTCACTGCGTGGGATACCAAGGGCAATATTCTCCAGCACTGTGCCGTCGGTTAGATGGATAGCTTGTGGAACATGGGCGATGTTACGCCGCCATGCCGGTTGCAGCGACTCATCAATCGCGACCCCATCGATCTTTAGCGTCCCGGTTGTCGGGGGAAGCAGACCCATCAGAATATCCATCAGTGTACTCTTGCCGCCGCCAGTGACACCAAAGATGCCAATTCTCTGGCCAGCGATGACCCGCATGTTGAGGTCCTCGAGGACGTATGCATCGCGACCTGGGTAGCGAAAGGAAATGGCCGAGAGTTCAATGGAATGCACATACGGCAGAGGTTGAGGCAGCGTCGCAGTTGGCGGCGCTGGAGGTTGGTCCATCAATGCCAGAACATCCACAAACGACTGTCTGCTGCTCCGAATAGAACTCCATGCGGAATACGCCTGCTGCAGCATGGGGAGCAGGCGTTGGGCACCCAGGGCAAACACGCCTAGGAGTGGCAAGGCGTTGCCGCCTCCCTGATCCTGAACTGTTATGTATGCGCCCACTACGCACAGTACCATCATCCCGAGCGTCACAATAACATAGGAAGGCGTATTACTGACGATCATGACGTTTGCCTGCACCCTTCGTAGGGCAGCGCTCACCGCGTTGAACTGCCGGTAGTAGACCTCTTGAGAGTTATCGATCAGCACATCTCGGATTCCGCCAAGGCTCTCTTGGAGAAGCTTGATGATCTCATTGCTCATCTCGCTTAGGCGATTTCCGTATACGGAAAGCCGATCTTTTGTCACCGCTATCACGACTGCGTAAAGAGTGCCGAAGAAGACTATCATGAGTAGGGCGACCACCCAGTTGGCAAAAACCAACGTAGAGGCGATGACCATGGAGATGATGGCTGCCTGAATTATGAGCAATGACGGAGCTATTATACCGACCACAACGGTTCCAACTTTTCCCGTCAAGGCAGAGATGATCTCGCTGCTGTTTCGGGAAACATGAGTCAGATACGGCTGATACATTGTGCGGCGGAACATATCCGCCGCGATCTCTGTTCCAATAACCTCAGTGAGTCGCGCATTTGCCCAAGTCGACAGCACACGCAGGCCCGCAGCCAGCACCAGCGTGACAACCAGTATGACGGTTATCACCACGATGGGCTCGTAGTCTTCAAGCGCCGGCATCGCGGCGTAGACGTCGGCTATCTGGGGCAGATTGTCGCCGAGCTGCCCGCCGCTGAGCAACGCTAGGAAGGGGTAAAGCACCCCAATGCTCATCACTTCAGCAGCCGAGGTCGCGAAGGCGAGCACGATGACACCAAGTAGCTGCCACTTGCGTTTGACTTGAAGCGTCTTTGCTAATCGCCCGAGTTGGCCGAAAAGGGATCTCGACGATCTGCCTACGGGGCGTGACACCTCAGGCACCCAACACGCCTCGAACTATACTCAGCAGATTGCCCGAAAAGGCAGATGCACTACCTTGGCGTTGCTGCCATTCGCGTGCCGCTTGGCCCAGCTCCTTTAGGTTGATTTCGCCGTTGCAAATCTGTTCCAACATACGCAGAATTTCATCTTCTGAGTGCGGGGAGAGACAGGGCGGAATTTGATCCTCGTTAGGGAACATTTTCCTGTCTATGTACGTGACAACCGGCTTGCTACGAGACATTGCTTCAAGCGCCGCGGTTCCATACGTCCCAATGTAGAATTCATCAACGATCAGATCAAAACGATCATAGAGAGCGAGCAGCAACGGTCGAGTTGCAAAGAATGGTAAGAACTTTACTGTATCATGTAGTTGCAACTCGTCTACCAGCAGGCTTGCTTCTCGCTGATTGCTTCCCCACTGCAAGAGACAGACATGGAATTTGTTCTTGTGTGGACTTCTGCTAAGCGCACGAAGGAACATATCTTGCCCCTTCCAATAAAAATCCACCCTTGACGGAATCAGTATCGAGATTTTGCTTGGAGGCAGACTGATGTCTACATCACAGCTCTCCGTTGCTTCCGCTACCGGAAATACGATATCCGTCGTCCTATCGTGATGGAATTCTTTCTTGCTGCGCGTAATGTTTTTCGCTCCGGACGCGTAAATCGAGAGAGGCGGATTCGATACGATTGCGTCGGCTCGGTCGTAGGCATCCCTCAGGATGCTGCGATACATCTCGTATGAGATTCGATCGCGCAGGGCACGCGGCCGCGGATCTGCGCCCAGATAGAGCCGAAGATCCGCTCCGTAGACGAAAATGACGTACGGCTTTCCACTCAGGTACGCTTCGATGACTGCGTTGGATCCACACACGATGATCGCGTCGTAACCTTGGAACGCGCTGCAGAGGCGCGCCACCCGTTCCTGCGAGTACCAATTGTCGTAGATGTACTGCCTTATCGGACTCAAAGCGGTACGCCGAGGAAATGCACCAGCATCAAATGACTGCTCACTTCGAACAAAATCGGGAGGACTCCACCCAACTCTCGCCAAGAACCGGTCTGCGCTACTGCTAAAATGCTCGGCGTCTTCCTCTGTGAACTGGTGGCACACGTCGAGCCAGAATGGGTGGTGCGCAGGAAAGGCGTCAGGTTCTTCAATCAAGTACTCGACAGGCAAACCACTCGCTTTGCATGCCTGTGCCGCGCAGTACATCAAGTTAACCATAGCGCCATAGAAAAGCATCCTGGGTTGCTTATGGTCGCTCATCCAGTAGCCTTTCGTAGATCTCTTCGAAGCTCGCTTCGATGACGCCCTCATCAAACATCTTCTCGGCCCGCGCCTTAAGGCGCTGCGCCCGCTCGCGGCCAATCATTGGCTTATCAATGGCCTCCTCTAGCGCTGCGGCAATTCTTGATGGAGAGGCGTGATCAACAAGCCATCCCGTCTCTCCATCGGTGATAAGTTCATTGTGCCATTCGATGTTGAAGGCGACACAGGGGCGCTCTAGCATTGCGCATTCGACAAGTGACGATCCGCTGTAGGGAGCTATCACCACGTCTGAATTTCGGGCTAAGTTGCCGATAAAGTCATGACCTCTCTTTCCAAGCAACAGAACCTGGCTGCCAATGCCCATCTCGTCAGCAGCCATCCGAATTCGTTCTTTGAGTTCACCGTCTCCAGCGATGACCAGATAAACATCGCTTCGCTTCCTCAGGAGGGGCACGCAGCCGGCGAATGCCTCCATGATGTACTTCCCGACGCTCAAACGTGACCAAAGGGAAATGATCTTTCCGGTGTCGGGCAAATCAAACATCTCGGTCCTATCCAACGCAGGAGATGAAAGTATGTCCCGATTGATCCGAATTCGTACCAACGATGTCTTGCTGGGATGGGCTCCGTTCGCAATCGCGTTGCTCTGATTGTTTATGTTGTAACCGATTACATGGTCCGCACTTCGATAGAATAGCTGGGCCATGCACTTCAAGCGCACCATCCAAGCCAAGCTGTACAGCTGTCTCCACGACATCCCTCGGACGGGGGATTGCAGGAAGTTCGTGTAAATTAGGTCCAGATTGCCCGCCACTTGGGTGGTTAGCGTTACAGGAAGCATCCACTTCAGCATCGTCAGCCGCCACATATCGAATAGTGGAGACGTGTTATCTAGAAATGCTGGACGATGGCGTTTACAAAAAGCTGCCACCAGCACCAAGGCGACGGCTTCACGGAGCGCTATTTCTGTTATCGGAAAGCGACCAGCTATCTGAGGGAATGCTATGAGAGGCAACTGAATGCCTACAACATTCCCCCCAAAACGCCGTATGATCTTAGGATAGTCGCCGTAGCAAAGGAATATCGTCCGGATTTTTGGGTGCCTGGCGAATTGCCGCATTCCCAGATCCCCCCAAGCCAACTGCTTCTCTATAGATGCATGAGGCCACGCAACGAATACCATCAGATTCTTCCGCGGCAGCCGGGAGTATTGCCAAGATCGAAAGGGGACAACAAACAACACTGCGAGGGTGCAAAAAGAAACAACAAAGAGGGAAAGTACATAATCTAGCGCGTACTGTGTGTAGCGCACAGCTTTTCTAGCGCGTGATGTCGGCGGACCGAGGACCGCCCGGACGAGTCTTTCACGTCTCGTCAAATCGGCCTATTTGGAAAGCAGTATTTTAGGTAGAAGCTCATTGGCACCAAATTCGCCTTTGCGAGCAGATAGAACAACGGCCGGAGCTGCTCAAACCGCTTTTTGTAGTTCGGATACTCAGTCCAATTGCGGGGGCGAGAGCTCATCACCTCTTCATATTGCTCATCGCTGAGATCCAGCCTCTTCTTAAAGTAGCTGACGATCTCATCCTCAACGTACGGATTTGTATTGTACTCCGCCCACGCCTGGTGCCGCGTCATCTCCCCATTTCTCACTCTGGCGGACAGTGTGTTGTTTCGCATGTCGCTGCCAAACTTTTGAGGCAGGTACACACTGTGGAAGAACGCTGTCATCCGATTCTCCAGATGATGCCCTCCGTAATATTGCCAGTCGAAGCGCCGCTGCAGGATTTCCCGCGCGTCCTCCTTGGAGTAGCGCAGATACCACAGCGGCCGGATGAACTTCACGCGCTGGAAGACGGCGGAGCGCAGAAACCTGGAGAACGTCATGAGGGGGTACGTTTCCATCTTCAATCGGCCGAAGCGCGCGTGGATGCCTTGGATGTATCCGCCATCGAAGTAGTTGCGCCCTAGCGGAGTGATGCCTTCCTCTACGAAGGAGTGTCCCTCCAAGATAAAGCCGACAGAGTATTTGGCTGCGACTGTGCGCAAAAGGTAAGCGTAACCCAAATCTGTCGATGCCTCGATCTCTGCCACACCCGCCAAGAAAAACGCACGGAAGATGTCGTCGGCCTCCTTGTTCGCGACGACATGGGTGTAGAGATCAACATTGAGGCCACGCAACACCTTGTGAATGTTCATGGTGGCAATCGCGGAATTCCAGGTGTTGTCGTAGTGAACCGCGAGCGGACGCAGCCCCCATTCCTTGGCTAGGCAAAGCAGGTAGGACGAGTCCGTGCCGCCACTGACCCCGACGATGCAGTCGTATTGCTTTCCTTTTCCTTCCCGGCGGATGTCGTCCAGGATGCTCGCGAACGTGGCTTCGCCCTTCGGCTGACCGGTGCCGTACTGATCAACCAGTGCCTCCACTTGGCGGCAGTAGTTGCATACTCCCTGCTCATCAAACTGGATGGCAGACACCCGCTCATCGTAAATGCAGCGCGTGCAGATTTTCAGGTCGACTTTGTCTATGTCCGGATTTGTGCGCACTTCCAGCCGATTCAACACGGGCGATACGGGCGAACTCAACGTTGCTACATTAGTCACTTTGGCCCAGTCCCTAGCCGCTGCCCGCCGCTCCCAAGCAGTTGGGGGAGTTGTTCCTTGGTGTAGTCCGTCCCGGCATGGCTGACGTCACCGAGGACGACCACGCCGCAGTCGCATCCAACTTCGTAGTCACCTTCATGGGTGCGAGCGACAAGCCCCGCCTCTATGGAACTATTCGGCCGAAACTCGGCTCGCCCTTGCCAGAAGTGAATGGGTTCCCCGTTGAGTGTGCTGAATGCACCGGGGTAGGGTCTTGTTTGCGCTCTGATGAACCGATCAATCCTGGCGCAATCCCATGTCCAGTCGACCCAGCCATCCTGAGGACCGCGTTGCGGCATCACGCGACGTCCCTCTATCGGCTGCGGCCGTAGTGCTGCGGAGCCGTCAGCCAACCGTGGCAGCACATCACTGAGTAGCTCCAATCCCCGCTCCTCGATGCGAGCATATAGCGTTGCAATGGTGTCGTCTGAATGGATGGGTTCTTCTACCTGTCCCAAAATCGGTCCGGTATCCACACCACCGTCCATCTGGAACAGCGTTATGCCGGTCTTCGTCTCTCCGTTGATCATCGCCCAAACCAGCGGCGCGCCGCCACTGTAGTCCGGCAGCAGCGAGGCATGCAGGCCATATGCCGGCGCCAGATCGCGCCATACCTTGGGGACCATGTGATACCAGCCGGCAACCAGGAACGCATCGGGTTTCCACGCCGCAACAGTGTCGAGCAGTCCGGGCTCGGACATGCTGCGCTCCAGCTCGTAGCTCGGCACGCCGCGATCAGAGGCGAAAGTCGCCACGTCTGCGTAGAGGACGTTGTTGACGCCCTCTGGCCTGTACGAGATCGAAAAAGTCTGCGGCGCAGTGACAACGCCCACCACCTGGCAGCCCGGTGTGCGGAAGGCGAGTTCCAGACAGCGCAAACCGAAGCGGCTGGCACCGATGAAGACGAGATTCAAAGGTTACTTCCCATCCACTGCTCCACGTTGAGCAGTGACCAGATCAGCAGACGGCGATTGTGGTCGCCCTGCAGATGGCCATCGACGAGTCCGGTGACCGTATCCCTATCGAGGACACCGTAAATGCGAGGGTTGCCTTCCGTCAGCGTACGGCGAACGAAATCGATACTCTCACCCTTGAACCAGCTGGCGTCCGGCGACGAAAAGCCCTGCTTTTCGGCCTTGGTAATGTCGTCGGGAATGAGGCGCGCCATCGCATCGCGCAGCAGCTGCTTGCCGTCATTGGTCTTCTGGAAATATTGTTGCGTCTTGTCGCCTGGGTCGTTCTCGTTGATCCGCAGGACATTGGCCAGATTGTTGAGCTTGAGGTTCACCGGACACTGCATGGCGAACTCAACGAGGTCGTTGTCCATGAAGGGCACGCGGGCCTCCAGGCCGTGGGCCATGCTCAGCTTGTCCTCGACCACGAACAAACCGTGCAGAAACGTCTTGGCCTCGAAGTAGAGCGAGTGATTGATGTAGTCCTCGGGACGGTCGAGCTCATTGTCGTGGGTGAGAAAAACGTCGCGGAAGATGTCGCGGGTCCAGACGTGTTTCACATCGGTCCAGATCGGGGCGAAGACGTCGGGCAGCACGCTGTTGGGGATCAGTCGCTGCCAGAAGGCGTAGTACTGATCGATGTAGTGCTCGAAATCCTGGTTCACCGCCGCGCGGTAGTAGCGCCAGGGATAGCCGCCGAAGAGTTCGTCGCCCCCTGCCCCAGACAGCACCACCTTGACGAACTTGCTGGCGAGCTGGGCGGCATAATAGTTCGGATAGCTCTGGCCGACTCGCGGTTCCTCGAGGTGCCAGGCGAGCTTGGGCAAACAGCGCTCCATGTCGCCGGCCTTGAGCACCATTTCGTAGTGCTCGGTCTTGAACCGGGCCGACATGGCCTCGGCCTTGGTGCGCTCGTCGAAGGCGAGTTCGATACCGGACGCCGAGCTCAGGTCGAAGCCGCAGGTGAAGGTCTTAAGGTTGGCGAAGGATTGCGAGGCGACCGCGGTGATCGAGCCGCTGTCCATGCCGCCCGACAGGTAGGCGCCAAGTTCGACATCGCTGACCAGCTGGCGGTTGACGGCCTGCTTGAACAGCCGGTCGAGCTCTTCGAGATACTCCTCGCGGCGCAGCGGCTGGTCCGGCTCGCGGAAGCGATAGTCCCAGTAGCGCGTGCGCTTGAGTTTAGCCGCGGGATCGCTGAGGTCCAGGGTGGCGAAGTGCCCGGCGGGCAGCAGCTGGATGTCTTTGAGCAGCGTCCGGTCGGTGAAGATGTTCTGAAATGTGAAATATTCGACCAGTGCTTCCTTGTCCATCTGACGCTGGAACGCGGGATGGCTGGTGATCGCCTTCTGCTCGGAGGCGAACATCACCCTGCGGCCCTGGTGGGCGACATAGAGCGGCTTGACGCCGTAGCGGTCGCGCGCCAGCAGCAGCCGCTTTTCCTTGCGGTCCCACAGCGCGAGGGCGAACATGCCGTTGAGGCGGACCAGCGCATCGGTGCCCCAGTGCGCCAAAGCGTGCAGCAGCACTTCGGTGTCGGACTGGGAGCGGAACCAGTAGCCAGCGGCCTGCAGTTCGGCGCGGATTTCGCGGTAGTTGTAGATTTCGCCGTTATAGGTGATCACATAGCGGTGGTCGGCGCTGATCATCGGCTGGTGCCCGCCGGGCGACAGGTCGATGATGGCAAGCCGGCGGTGGCCGAAGCCGACCGGGCCTTCGATCCAGTGCCCCTCGCCGTCCGGACCACGGTGGGCGATGGCATCGGTCATCCGCTGCAGGACGACGGGCGAGATGGTCTCGCCGCTCAGTTCAACGATGCCGGCAATGCCACACATGACTACCTCAGAACCCGGGCCGGATTGCCGGCGACGACGGCGCCGGCAGCCACCGATGCGATGACGACGCTGCCCATGCCGACGGTTGCGCCCTGCCCCACGGTGCAGCCCTCCCGCACCAGGGCACCGGTCCCGAGCCAGGATGCGGCGCCGACACGAGCGCGGCCGTTGAGCCGCACGCCCGACATCACGAGGACGCTGTCCTCGATGACGACATTGTGGGCGACATAGGCCTGATCGTCGATCTTGCTGTGCTGGCCGATGCGGGTGTCGTCGAGCGTCCCGCGCGACACGGAGCAAAGGTTTCCGATCGTGACATCGTCTTCGACGACCAGCGCGCCCAGATGCGGAAAATGCAGCGGCCGGCCATCGGCCTGGCGCTGATAGCCGAAGCCGTCGTGGCCCAGCACGGTGCTGGCGCCGACGGCGACCCGCGCGCCCATGCGGACCGAAGCGTGGATGACGGCGCCCGGTCCGATCTTGCAATCGGGGCCGATAGCGGCGCCGTCATGCACGATGGCCGAGGGGTGGATGCGGGCGCTGGCGGCGATCTCGCCCGGCGAAGATGCCGGCCAGTGTCCGGCGGCCCGCAGATGGACGAGCGCCCGGATGAAGTCGAGGCGCGGGCTCTGGCTGGCGATGACCGGCGATCCATCGGCGTGTTCCGCATCGGCGCTGGTGATCCAGACCGCGTTCGCGTGATTGCCGTCGCGCGGTTCACCAAAGCAGAGGCAACCGGCCGAGGCCCCCTCCGCGCTGGTCACCGCGATGATCTCCATCGCCGGGCCCAGATGCGGAAGCGCAAGGGCGCTCGCGAGTTCGGTGCTCGCGATCGGGCACGCCAGGGTGTGGACATTGGCCACGGGGCTCAGATGCTCCTCAGAGCCTGGATGACGCGGTCATAGTCGGCCTGGTCCATGCGATTGTGGAGCGGGATGGCCATGGTGTTGGCGTCGCAGTCGCGGGCGCCCGGGCAGTCGTCGCCCGAGGTGCCGAAGCGTTCGCGATAGTAGCCGAGCATGTGCACCGCATGGGTGCCGGGGCGCGTGGCGATGCCGGCCTCCTTGAGGCGCTCCATGATCTCGTTGCGCGGCAGGGGCGCCAGTTGCGGGTCGACATAGGTGACGAAGGCCTGCCAGGCATGCGTTCCCGAGTTCGGGAAACTAGGCAGCTGCAACCACGAGATGTCGTCGAGGTGCTGGCGATAGTACTCGGCCCACTTCTGCCGTTCGGCGATGAACTGGTCGAGCTTGGCGAGCTGCACGACGCCGACGGCACCCTGCAGGTCGGTCATGCGATAGTTGAAGCCCAGCAGGTTGAAGTCCGGCAGGAGATAGGGCCGTGGGCCCTGGTGCCGCTGTTCTTCCGAGATCGAGGCACCATGGTTGCGCAGCATGTCGATGGTCTGCGCCAGTTTCTCGTCGTTGGTGGTGACCATGCCGCCCTCGCCGGTGGTGATCGACTTGCGCGGGTGGAACGAGAATGCTGCGGCAACGCCCAGCGATCCGGCATCCTGCCCCTTGTAGCTTGCGCCGGCGGCGCAGGCGGCATCCTCGACGATCGCCACGTGCTCCGGCACGGCGGCGCGCAGGGCGTCCATGTCGGCGCAAAGGCCGAACAGATGCACCGCAATGACAGCCTTGGTCCGCGGCGTCACCTTTCGACGCACGTCATCCGCATCGATATTGTTGGTCGCTCGATCGACGTCGGCAAAGACCGGCGTGGCGCCGCAATAGACCACCACATTAGCGGTGGCGACCCAGGTGAAGGCCGGGACGATGACTTCGTCACCCGGGCCAATCCCGAGGGCAACCAAGATCAGGTGCAGGCCGGTGGTGCAGTTGCTGGTTGCGAGAGCGTGACCGACCTTGTGACGTGCCTTGAAGTTGCGCTCGAATTCGGCAACCTTCGGGCCCTGTGTTAGCCAGCCGGTTGTTAGCGGCTCGCGGACAGCCTGCCACTCTTCGTCGCCGGTGCTGGGCAGAGAAATCTGGATGGGGTTTGCCACTCGATGTCCTCTCAGAGACCGACCGCCGCTCGGCGCGCCGCGACTTCTGCCTTGTGATTGGCACGCCACGCAATTAACCGCTCCAAGCCGTCGCGGAGGTCGATCTGGGACGTGAAGCCGATCTCTGCGCTCGCCTTCCTAGGACTACCGATGCGGTTGCGCACCAGCGTAGCCTGGCTCCGCGGCGCGTACTGGATCGGCTGGTTGCTGCCCGTCAGGTTGACCAGGAGCTCGGCCAACTCCTTGAGCGAGGTGCGCTTGCCGGTGCCGACATTGTAGAATGAATCGACTGCATCGGCCTTCATGGCGGCAACATTGGCGAGCGCGCAGTCCTCGACCGCGACGAAGTCGAACGCTTCCGAGCCGTCGCCCATGATGGTCGGGCTCTGGCCGTTGTCGATGGCGTCGAGCATCTTCATGATCACGGCGATGTAGGCGCCATGGTAGTCCTGCCGCGGACCATAGACGTTCATGTAGCGCAGGCCGACGAAGTTCAGGCCGTAGCGATGATGGAAGGCGCGCAGCATGGCTTCGCCGGCGATCTTGGTCGCGCCGTAGAAGTTCTTGTTGTTGAACGGGTGGTCCTCTTCCATCGGCTCGGTCACGGCATCGCCATACACCGACGCGGACGACGACCAGACCAGGCGCTGAATGCCCGTGGCGACGCAGGCCTCCATGACGTTGAAGGTGCCGCGCACATTCACATCGAAGGCCGTGCGCGGATATTCGTGGCATTGCAGGAGCCACAGCGCGGCGAGATGGAACACCGCATCGGCGCCCTTGAATGCCGACTGGAGAATGTCCGTCTGCATCACATCGCCGCCGACGTCGTAGATGCGGACGCGCGGATCCTTAAGCGCCTCGGCAAGGTTCTCGCGACTGCCGCGGACGAAATTGTCATAGATGATGACTTCGCCGATATCCTCGCGAAGCAACCTATCCACCGTGTGCGAGCCGATGAGGCCGGCGCCGCCGACCACGACAAACTTCTTTCCACGAACGTCCATCAACCTACCTCGTCAAACTTCAAACCGATGCCAATGCTGCGCCGACCGCAGCGACGACCTTGCCGATGGCGTCGGCGGGAAGGCCGGGGTGCATGGGCAGGCTGAGAACGTCCTGTGCCATCCTGTCGCCGACCGGCAGGCGCGCCGCCGCGTCGGCGACGGCTGGCTGCTTGTTGAGCGGCAGCGGATAGTGCACAGCCGTCGGGATACCGGCGGACTTCATGTGCTCGCGAACCGCTTCGCGGCCGGACACGCGGATGGTATACTGTGCCCAGGCGCTCACATTGCCGGGCTCCACATAGGGAGTGGTTTGGATGCTGATCGCTTGCAGGGCCTTGCCATAGTCGGCGGCGACGCGCTGGCGGTCGGCGATCTCCTCGTCCAGGATGGCGAGTTTGGGCAGGAGTACAGCGGCCTGGATGGTATCGAGGCGACTGTTGATCCCTACCCTGACGTGATAATAGTGCCGCTCCTGTCCATGCCGGGCAATCTGCCGCATCACCTTGGCCAGTTCGTCGTCACTGGTGAATATCGCGCCGCCGTCGCCATAGGCGCCCAGAGGCTTTGAAGGAAAGAAGCTGGCACAGGCAATCAGGCTCAGATTGCCGCTCTTTCGTCCCTTGTAGGTGGCGCCAAAACTCTGCGCCGCATCTTCAACCACTGGAACTCCGTGGCGCGCGGCCACGGCGTTGATGGCATCGAAATCGGCGCACTGGCCGAAGAGGCTGACCGGGATGATTGCCTTGGTGCGCGTAGTGATCGCGGCTTCGAGCAGCGTCGGGTCGAGGTTGTAGGTCCTGGCGTCGATGTCGACATAAACCGGCCGGGCGCCAAGCAGTGCGACGACCTCGGCGGTGGCAATATAGGTGAAGCCTGGGGTGATCACCTCGTCGTCCGGCCCTACGCCAAGGGCCATCAAGGCAACCTGCAGCGCGTCGGTCCCGTTCGCGACGCTGATGCAGTATTTCGCCCCGACATAGGCCGCGAGCTTTTCCTCCAACTCATACACCTCGGGGCCAAGGATAAACTGGCCGTGCTCGAGCACGCGCTGGATACCGCTGTCGATCTCGGACTTGAGACGTTGGTACTGGCCCTTGAGGTCAATGAACTGCATGGTCAACTTTCAACCCGCTCCAGCTTGCCACCGCTCAACCGATAGTTCTCGCCGCTTTGTGCGCACGTGGCCTCCCCGTCGCCGGCGACGGGTAAATCCAATTGCTCGCCATAGGCACTCATCCAGCCGATCTGGCGGCCTGGGACGCCGACGATCAGTGCGTACGGAGGTACGTCCTTGGTGACAACCGCGCCCGCGCCAATGAAAGCGAACTCGCCGATCGTGACGCCGCAGACCACCGTGCAGTTGGCGCCCAGCGTGGCGCCGCGTCTTACGAGGGTGTCGCGGTATTCGTTCTTCCGCTCGATCAGGGCGCGCGGATTGTAGACATTCGTGAACACCATGCTCGGCCCGCAGAAGACACCCTCCTCGAGGGTCACGTTGTCGTAGACCGAGACGTTGTTCTGGATTTTGCAGCGGTCGCCTATGACGACCTTGTTGCCGACGAATACGTTCTGGCCGAGCGAGACACCGGCTCCGATCCTCGCACCGGCGCAGACGTGGGCGAAGTGCCAGACACGTGACCCCTCGCCGATCTGCGCGCCATCGTCGACAATGGCGCTGGGATGGATGGAGCCGCCCATCACCGATCTAGTGGCAAGTGAACACGCTTGCCATCGCGTGCGGCCAGATAGGCTGCTGTGAGAACCTCGAGGGAGCGAAGCCCCTCCCGTCCATCCGTCTCGGGCTGAGCCTCCCCGCGGAGCACCCTCACCACGTTGTCGTAATAGAGCGGATGGCCGAAACCATAGACCGACGTCGTCTGATAGTTTGCCGACGCGACCTGGTCGTCCTCAGGCAGTTTTTCGGCAAAGTCCCAGTGTTGGATTTCGTTGACGGCGACGCCACCGATGCGGACGGTTCCCTTCTCACCCAAGATGGTGATGCTGCCCTCGAGGTTCTTGGGGTAGGTCAGCATGGTGACGTTCATCGAGCCAAGCGCGCCGGAACGCCAGCGAATGGAGAGCACGCCGCTGTCCTCGACTTCGATGTCGCGGGCCAAGGTCGCGGTGTAGGCGTGCATACTCTCGATCGGGCCGATCAGCCAGTCGAGAAGGTCGACGTAATGGCTGGCTTGGTTCATGAAGGCCCCGCCGTCGAATTCCCAAGTTCCCCGCCACTTCGCGCTATCATAATACTCTTGCGGACGGGTCCAGAACACATTGATGTTTACCATATAGATGCGCCCGAAGCGCTTCTGCTCCACGGCTTTCTTAAGCATCTGCAGCGTCGCATTGCGCCGGTTCTGTTTGACGACGAAGAGGCGCACGCCGGCCTCATCGCACTCGCGAACCATGCGAAGGCCATCCTCCCAACGGGTGGCCATCGGTTTCTCAGTCATGACGTGCCGCCCTGACCTGGCGATGGCGACGGCCTGCTCTGGGTGAAGGCCACTGGGCGTAGTGAGGATCACCAGGTCGGCGGTGGTAGCCGCAAGCATATCGCTCAGGTGTGCGTGCGGCCTGGCTCCGGTCTTCTGCGCTGCCGCTGCCAAAGCAGCCGGATCGATATCGCAGATGTCGACAAGTTCGACGCTATCACTGTGCTTTTCTATTGATGCAAAGTGATTGGGGGCGATCCGACCACAGCCAACCAGAGCCATGCGGATCTTTCGTCCGGTGATCTTTTCGTCGGGGCGCATCAGAATCTCACAGGCGGAAGACGGTGAAACCGGCAGCGTCGAGCTCATGCCGGTCATATTGACTTTTCAGATCACCGACGACGGGACGTGAACTGCCGCAATATTCCCTCAGGTGGGATGGAGCGAGATTGCGATACTCGCGATGTTTCACCGCGACGACGAGACTGTCGACCTTATGGTCCGCGTCAATGGTACCGAGCTTGATGCCGTACTCGTGCTCGACCTCTGCCGGGTCGGCCCATGGGTCGGAGACCACCACGTTGATGTTCCACGACTGCAGCTCTTTCACCAGATCGACGACCTTACTGTTGCGGATGTCGGGGCAGTTTTCCTTGAAGGTGATCCCCATAACGCCGACAGTGCTGCGCGCCACATCGAAGCCGTTCTGGATCATGCGCTTGACAATGTTGCGAGCCGAGTAACGCGCCATGTTGTCGTTGATGCGACGGCCGGCAAGGATCACTTGAGGGATATATCCAACCTCTTCGGCCTTGTGCGTCAGGTAGTAAGGATCGACGCCAATACAGTGCCCTCCCACCATACCAGGCGTGAAGGGTAGAAAGTTCCACTTGCTGCCGGCCGCCTCGAGCACTTCCATCGTATCGATACCGAGCCGCTCGAAGATCACTGACAGCTCATTGACGAAGGCGATGTTAAGGTCGCGCTGGCTGTTCTCAATGACTTTGGCAGCCTCAGCGACCTTGATGGAGCTAGCCCTCCAAGTACCCGCGGTTATGATCTCGCGATACATCGCATCGACGGCCTCAGCGACCTCGGGCGTGCTGCCGCTCGTGATCTTACGGATGGTGGTGAGAGTGTTGACCTTGTCACCGGGATTGATGCGCTCGGGGCTGTAGCCGCAGAAGAAGTCTTGGTTGAACTTGAGCCCGCTGACCTTTTCCATCACGGGCACGCAAACCTCCTCGGTCGCCCCGGGGTAAACGGTCGACTCGAAGACGACGACATCGCCCGGCTTGAGGGCCCGGCCGACCGTGGTGCTGGCGCTCACCAGCGGCCGCATGTCCGGGCGGTTCACCTTGTCGACGGGTGTCGGCACCGTGACGATGAACACGGTTGCCTGCTGCAGATCGTCCTGATTGGCCGAAAAGCGCAACATATTGGCGCTTTGGAGCTGTTCTCTCGAGCATTCGAACGTGCTGTCGATGCCCTGCCTCAGTTCGTCAATGCGATGCTGCGCTATGTCGAAGCCGATTACCGAGCGGCGCTTGCCGAACTCGACGGCAAGTGGCAGCCCAACATAGCCGAGGCCGACGATCGCAACTGTCTTTTCTGATAGGTTCATAACGCTTGTCATCCGTGCAACTAGGGCGCGCTCGGGTCGCCGAGACCGCGGTCCCGGGCATCCTGCGGGTCACGAAGGTCGTCCCCCACCTCCTGGCGGAGCATTTCGATCTCGCGCTTGAGGTGCTCGTATTCATCAAGCTTGCGCCGGAGAAACCTGGCGGTCAGCACGGCCTTCTCGGTGATGCCCCGGGGCGTCAGCACGTAGGCGTAGCGCCCCTTGTGCTGGGACGCGGTGAAATTGCCGAGCTTGACCATGCCCTTTTCGACAAGAGCGTTGAGGCAATAATAGGCCGAGCCATTGGAGACGCCGACCGTCGAGGCGATGTCACGCACGCTCAATTCGGGGTTCTCGTCGAGCAGCCGGAGAACCCGGTAGCGCACGTCTTCCTGCTGCGCATTGCGCCGGCTGGCCATCAGATAGCCCCCCCGGAACGGCTACCGCACCGCACGTCGCCATAGCGAAGCACGGGGAAAGGCAGACGGAGCTTGACGTGTCGAGTAGTCACTGTTCTAAATTGAACGGTTAGCAGCCCGGCGCCGGAACCACAAGCGCAATTGCTTCTTTTGCACCGGGCGCATGTGAGTCATGCGACGCCACGGCAACAGAAACGGACGAGCAAATGGCTGAACAATGGTTCCTTGTCCAGTTCAAACCGAATTCTCACAATGTTGCGGACAGAAACCTCAAGAGGCAGGGGTTCGAAACCTTTCTGCCGTTGCAGGAGACTACTCGGCGGCAGGACTCCCGCTTCGTCAGCGAACTTCGCCCGCTCTTTCCCGGCTACATGTTCATCAGGCTCGACCCGGAAACCTCGCCCTGGCGCAAGGTGAATTCCACCCACGGCGTCAGCCGGATCGTCAGCTTTAGCGACGTGCCGGCCCCGGTGCCGGCGACGCTCGTCGATGCCCTCCTTACTCGATGCGACGACAGCGGCCGCTTGCTGGCCAATGCCAGCCTCGCCGCCGGGGACGACATCAAGGTCGTTGACGGGCCGTTTGCGGAATTTGTTGGCACGGTCGAAACGATCGACGCGGAAAAGCGGGTCTGGCTGCTGCTGGACTTTATGGGACAGACGACACGAATTCGGCTAGATGCCCACCAGGTCGTAAGCCGATGAACGTCCGGCTATAGGATCGACAGCGACGGTGCCCGGTGCTGTTCCGCCTGATCCGATCCGGTTTGCCGGCCGCAGATCTGCATCCCTAGACCTTATAGAACTCCCGGTACCACTCCACAAACCGCCGAACGCCTTCACGCACTGGTGTGCCCGGGCGGTAGCCGGTGGCCGCCTCCAGCGTGGTCACATCGGCGTAGGTGTTGGGCACGTCGCCGGGCTGCAAGGGCAGGAACTCGCGGATAGCCTTCTTATCCAGTGCGTCCTCGATCGCCTCGACATAGGCGGTGAGTTCGGTCGGGTCGTTGTTGCCGATGTTGAAGATACGGAATGGCGCGTTGCTGGTGGCCGGGTCCGGGTTCGAGGAATCCCAGTTGGGGTCGGGCGTCGCGATCTGGTCGCTGGCGCGGATCACGCCTTCGGCGATGTCATCGACGAAGGTGAAGTCGCGGATGTGGTTGCCGTTGTTGAAGAGTTTTATGGGCTCGCCCGCGAGGATGGCTTTGGTGAACGAGAACAGCGCCATGTCAGGACGGCCCCATGGACCGTAGACGGTGAAGAACCGCAGCCCGGTGGTCGGCAAGCGGAACAGGTGGCTGTAGCTGTGCGCCATCAACTCGTTGGCGCGCTTGGGCGCCGCATAGAACTGCAGCGTGTGGTCGACGCCGTCATGTTCGGAGAACGGCATCTTGGTGTTGGCGCCGTAGACACTCGAGGTCGACGCATAGG
>JAEZKB010000101.1 GCA_023415605.1 Pseudomonadota bacterium | reverse complement strand
ACTCGGCTTCTGCATATCACCGAGCAACTGACCATCGATTTCGAGAAGACGCTCTATTCGACTCGCGCCCCGGTCACCGTCGCGCTGGGTATGACTGGCAAGCGTTTCGACCATACCCTGGCAGCGCTCGATGCGGTCACGCGCCATGCAGACCGCAACATTGTCCTGGTCGATGAAGAAGATTTGGCGCTCGTGCTCAACCGCGCGTTTGCCTTTACCGTCGCTCCTGGCGAACGCGTCTCGGTGCACCCGCTGGCACCGGTGACGTTCACCAGCTCGTCCGGCCTCGATTATCCGCTCGATGGGCTCACGCTTGCACCCGGCATTCGTACCGGCACCTCCAACGCCGCCGGCAACGGCCCCTTCACCATCAGCCCGGCAGACGATGCGCCATGGCTGCTAATCCTTGGGCGTAGCTACCTTATGGAACTGCTGGATCAACTGCAGAAATAAGATAGCCCCGGCTTTCGCCGGGGTTTCCGTATCGCTTAGGCCTCTTCGCGGGCCTGGCTTCTCGCCGCTTTCTGGACCGCTTCCTGAACCTTTTCGAAGGCGCGGACCTCGATCTGGCGGATGCGTTCGCGGCTGACGTTGTAGGTCTGGGCCAGCTCTTCGAGGGTAGCGGGCTCGTCCTGCAGCCGGCGGGCCTGGAAGATGGCCTTTTCGCGCTCGTTGAGATCGGCCATGGCATTGGTCAGGAGACCCATGCGCTCGGTATATTCCTCGCTCTCGCCGAGTGTCGTTTCCTGATCCGGCGTGTCATCGACCAGCCAATCCTGCCATTCGGAGGCGCCCTCATCGGCCCGCATCGGGGCGTTGAGCGAGGCGTCGCCGGTCAGGCGCTGGTTCATCGACACCACATCGGCTTCGGTGACGTGCAGCGTCGTGGCGATCTGCTTGATCTGGTCGGGGTGCAGATTGCCGTCGTCGAGGGCGGCGATTTGACCCTTGATCTTGCGCAGGTTGAAGAACAGGCGCTTTTGCGCCGCGGTCGTACCGATCTTCACCAACGACCACGAGCGCAGCACATATTCCTGGATAGCGGCGCGGATCCACCACATGGCGTAGGTCGCCAGGCGGAAGCCCTTGTCAGGCTCGAAGCGCTTGACCGCGTGCATCAGGCCGACATTACCCTCGGAAATGACTTCCGAGATCGGCAGGCCATAGCCGCGATAGCCCATGGCGATCTTGGCCACGAGCCGCAAATGCGACGTGATCAGGCGCTGGGCAGCGCCAGGGTCGGCGTGCTCCTTGTAGCGCTTGGCGAGCATGAATTCTTCATCCGGTTCCAGCATCGGGAACTTGCGGATTTCCTGGAGATAGCGGCTGAGGCCGCCTTCAGTCGACAGGACAGGCAGATTTGATTGGGCCATGATGCACCCTCTTCTTTCCCCCGCGCGCGGGCAGATTGCCGAGCCCCGTCCAGACGGCACGGAGCTCACGCGTTCTGTTAATATAGGTCGAATTCTGGCGTTGATAAGACCCTGCCGTGGCGTCGGCGGACGTCCGGTTCGGATGTTCTCAGCGCGGTTTAGCGTGCATACGCCAAGTCAAAAGGTTCCAGAGCGGCCTGAAGTTCCACCAGATCGTCGGGCAAATCCGCCTCGAAGAACATCTCTTCACCACTCACCGGATGCTCGAAGCCGAGTTCGGCGGCATGCAGCGCCTGCCGGCCCAACGCCAGAACCGCGGATTTCGGGGCGTCCGGCAAGCGGTTGACCTTGGTGACGAAGCCGGTGGCATAGACCGGGTCGGCCACTAAGGGGTGGCCAATATAGGCCATGTGCACGCGGATTTGATGGGTGCGACCGGTCTCGAGCTCGCAGCGGATGCGGGTCACGTCCCAGCCATCGCCGCCAAAACGCTGCTCTACCGCAAAGTGGGTGATGGCCTCGCGGCCGTCGCGGCGCACCTGTTGCTTGAGGCGAGAATGCTGGTCGCGGCCGAGCGGGGCGTCGACGGTGCCGCGGCCCTGTTCGGTACGGCCCCAAGCCCAGCCGAGATAGGCGCGATGCAGCGGCCCGGTGCGGCCGTGGTCGGCGAACTGCGCGGCGAGGTGGCGTTGCGCCTTCTCGGTCTTGGCTGCCACCATGACGCCGGACGTGTCCTTGTCGAGCCGGTGCACGATGCCGGGACGGCGGACGCCGCCGATGCCCTGAAGGCTTTCCCCGCAATGGAAGAGCAGGGCGTTGACCAGCGTGCCGGTCAGGTTGCCTACGGCCGGATGCACCACCATGCCCACCGGCTTGTTGATGACGATCAGCTGGGCGTCCTCGAAGAGGATATCGAGCGGAATGTCTTCGGGTGTCGGGTCGGCTTCTTCGGGCGCCGGCGCCACCAGCACGATGCTTTCGCCGAGCTTCACCTTGTATTTCGGCTCGCTCACGGTTTGGCCGTTGATCGAAACCGCGCCGGCCAGTATCAGGTCTTTCACGCGGCTGCGGGAGAAGTCATCCAGGCCGCGGGCGAGCACGCCATCGAGCCGGTCACCGGCATCCTTGGCGGTCACCTCGACTACCCATTCCATCTCCTCGCCGGAGTCGTCCTGCATGAGCGATCCTCAAAAGTCTGAGCCTGGTGCGGAACTGACGCCCGAGGCGCGCGCCATCATGGGGCGGGCGCGCAAATCGTTCCTGTTCTCGATCGGCCTGTTGATTGTGGGCTTTATCGCTATCGGCGGTGCGCTTGTCTACCGCGCGTCGCAGTCCGGCGACGGCAAGCCGGCGCAGAGCTCCGACTATGTCATTGCGGCGCTGAAGATACCCGCGGGTGCAGAGATCATCTCCGCCGTCGCCGCCGACGGCCAACTCACCGTCACCTTCCGTGCCGGCCCGATGACCAGCGTCCGCATTTTCGACGGCAAGTCCGGAGAACTGGTTCGGGAAATTCCGGTGCTGAGCGAGTAGCGCCCAACGGGCGTGCAAACGCGCCGGGCCGCCGGTGAGCGCCCGGAGATGTCAAAAAGCGAACAACGGCGGAGCATGGCCCGTCGATGGTTCGAGATCCCTTTGCAGGGAGATAGCCCTGCTCCGCCGTCATGACCGGGATTTTGGGCGTTCACACGGGATGGTCCGGGGCGTTTCAATCGGAATGCCCCACCGCCGCAGGGTTCTTGTCCTGACCAGACCACGCTCTTCGCGTTTCTCCAGTCGAACCCCTTTGGATGGCGCCGAACACGAGCCCCATCGCGGCAGCAAATTAAGGCGGCAGATTACCTATTCCTGCCAGACCTTCCCGGCTTGGCCTGGCTCGGACCGACGTCCGAACCACCCAGCCTCGCTGCACCAATCACTCGTCATGATCTCGCTTTCGGTGCGGCGATGGGGTGAATCTATCTCAGCTATGACGCGCGGGGATAAGTCGGTGTGGATTTCTGACAAGGGTCTGAACCGATTGCTGAAATCCTGAACGACGGATGACGCAAAGCTGACGACAAAGTCCAACGGTGTGCATCAGGAAGTGACCCCTTGAGCCTAAGCGCGGGCCATGAACTTTCACCGTGCGATGGTGGGGTGAGTGTCGTGAGACATCAGTCGGGCTTCCTCCCCCGTAAACGGGAGAGGTGTGCCGACCGAGAGAACGGTTACCCGCCCCGGCGGGATAGCGCTGGAGGCGATGCTGACCGACGGCTCAGTTGCGGCCCTGGATGTCGCGGAGGGCGGCCATGCGGTCGGAGACGGAGGCGGAAGGGTCGGGGGTGGTGGTGGCGGATTGCTTCGCCTTCAAGGCCGACTGCACCGGGAATTCTTCCAGCTTCATGCCGTCGTCGGCGAAGCGCTGGACGCGGTCGAAGAGGCTTTCTTCGGTGTCGACGGGGCCGTTGCCTTCGAGCGCGTAGACGAGGCGGCTGACGTCGGAAGCGATGTCGTTGAGCTTTTCGCGCATATGCGACTGCTCGATGCGGTCGCTGTCCCAGTCGGCCATGACGGTGGATTCGACGGTCAGCACCTTGGTCTTGAGCTTATCCATCTCTTCTTCGAGGGTCAGCTTTTCGGCCAAGAGCTGGTCGCGCTTTTCCTCGCCGCTCTCGACTACCTTGGTGGTTTCCTCGAGCAGCTGGCTGACGCGGCTCTCGGCGTCGGCGATGCGGGCCTCGGCTTCGATCAGCTCGGACTTGGCCTTGTCTTCGGCGTCTTCGCGCTTGGCAAGGGAAGCGCGGAGTTCGGCAGCAGCGGCGGTGGCGCTGGCGGTGCGCTTGTCGGAGCTTTCGAGCTGGCTGAGCAGCGTGCGGTTCTGGGCTTCGAGGAAGTCGGCGCGCTTGCGCTCGGTCTCGAGCTTGCCGAGCACCTCGTCCATGTCCTTGTTGTATTCGCCGCTCAGCGCCTTGCCGTCGAGCTGCACGCCCTGGCGCGGCGCATTGGAGCGGATGGCTTCGCGGGCGGCCTCGAGCTGGTTGACCTTGTCGGAATATTCGCGATCGCGCATGCGCAGCTTCTGCGACAGGTCGGCGCTTTCCTTTTCCAGTTCCAGCACGCGGCGGCGCAACTCGCCCTCGCGCTCCTCGAGCTCGCGCACGATCGACAGGTGGCTGTCGCGCTCGCTCTTCATGCCGCCCATCTCGCTCTTCTTGCGATTGATGTCGCGGACCTGGTCGGAGAGGCGGCGGCGCAGCGCCTCGACATTCATTTCGAGCCGGCGGGTGGCGAGGGCGAACTCGGCGCGCAGCTGATCCTTGTCGGCGCGGAACTCGGCCATGGTCATCGGCGTGGCGGCTTCGATGCGCTTCTTGGTCAGGCGCACCGCGCGGCGCCAGACCGCGGGCATGATCATCAGCGCCAGCAACCCGGCCGAAAGCAGGCCGAGCACGAAGTACATGATGTTCTCAACAACCATTACTCAACTCCGCCCCACCGACGGACCCAATACCAGACTCCGGGCGCGCCTTCAGCATGGCAGCACCGGCCTGCCCCGGCCATCTTTGCCAATGGTTAACCTTACCCGAGGCGGGTGTCGCGGTCACGTTCCGAAAGATACGGGGTAGAAAAGCAAAAGGCCCGCCGGTGGGCGGGCCTTGGAGCCAGCGCGAGACGGCCGGATCAGAAGGGGTTCCAGGTCGGCTGGTCGGTGAACTTGAGGTAGCCGACATTGAGCCCGGCGCGCAGGCCAACGCCCGAGCGGATGGGGACGATGACGACGTTCTTCATCTTCATCACGGTCATGCCGAGGCCGCCGACCACATAGGCCGAGCCATCGACGCCGGGATAGCGGTCATAGGCTTCCTGCACCGAGGAGAGGTTGTAGACCAGCATCATGACCTTGGAGCCATCGCCGCCGAAGTCGAAGCCGACGGTCGGGCCCTGCCAGAAGACGGGGTGCTCGCCCTGGTTGCGGGTATACATGGTGCCTTCGCCATAGCGCGCGCCGGCAAAGATGGCGCCGCCGGCTTCCTCGCCGAGGATGTAGGCATTGGGCAGGCCGAACTGGCTGACGGCGCGCTCGACGAGCGAGGCGAGGCCCTGGGCGACCGAGCCGAAGAACTGATGGCCCGTGTCGACGAGCTCGTCCCCCGAAAAGGTGTCCGACAGCGAGCCCTGCTGCTGGGCCTGGCTCAGGCTCGGGGTCAGGACCAGCGTCGCCGCTGTCAGCGCGACGAAGGCGGCGAGGATCAGGTAGACCATGCGATTGAGCATGTAGGGAACTCCCGGCGGGCATAGTTCAAGGGGCGGCCCGTTTACGCGGTACTTACCTTGCCAAGGCTAAGGTCCGGCGCATCCGGTCTGCGTAAGGGGCCCTCACGCTAGGCCTTCATGGCGGCAATGATGCGGCAAAAGCGTAAACAAAACTTAACCATAACCGGGCTTCTTGCGGCCCTCGGCGTGGTTGTGGCGCTTTCGGGCGGGCTGCCGGCCCGGGCCGAGGCGCTGGTCGAGGCCATCGTTGCCGATCCGCTCACCGGCGTCGCGCTCGAGGGCTACGATCCGGTCAGCTATTTCCTCGGCCCCGAGCCGGTCGCGGGCTCGTCCGACCACCTCTACGAATGGGCCGGCGTGCCGTGGTATTTCGCGTCCGAGGCGAACCGCGACGTGTTCGCGCGCAATCCTCAGATCTATGCGCCGCAATACGGCGGGCACTGCCTCACCAGCCTCAGCCGCGGCTACCTGTCGGACGGCAAGCCGCGC
>JAEZKB010000095.1 GCA_023415605.1 Pseudomonadota bacterium | reverse complement strand
TGTGGGATCTGACGCGGCTGAACCCGGACTCCACCTTCTGGTTCTTCGCCTGGTCGCGCATCTATATCGGTATCGGCCTGCCGCTGATCTTCCTCCCGATCACCGCGGCATCCTATTACGGCATCCCACAGGAGAAGACTGATCAGGCTTCCGCCTTGATCAACGTGGCGCGGAATGTCGGCGGTTCCATCGGCGTATCGATCTCGCAGAATGTTTTGGCTGTCCGCGAGCAGTTCCACCACAGCCGGCTGGTCGACAACATCGTGCCGTCCAATCCAGCCTATCAGGAGACGCTGAAACTGATGAGCCGCTATTTTTCCGATGCCGGCAGCGGAGTGGTGGGCGCGAAGGACCGGGCCATCGACTTCATCGGGCAGCAGGTGCAGGTACAGACGGGATACATGGCCTATATCGATGTGTTCTTCGTGCTGATGCTGATCTCCCTCGCGGCGGTTCCACTGGCGCTGATTCTGCGGCGGGTGCACTGAGTGCCCGTTTGGCTTTGGTGCACGGATGCTGGAGCTATGAGGGAAACTGGGTGACGGGCGGATCAGGCGGCGTGCTGTGACGCGGTGTCGGTGACCTCGATGCCGTCGCGGAATGTGACGCCACGGATCACCTTGGGCAACTGGTTTTCGCCTTGGAGGCGGCGCCAGGTTTTCGCGGCGGCGGAGACCAGCATCCTCTCGGCCATCGCCATCGGTCCGGACGGGCGCTGGCGCGTGCTCGGGGTGTCTGCCGCGCTGTCGGAGGCCGAGGTCCACTGGCGCGCCTTTCTCGACAACCTGATCGCACGGGGCCTGCGCGGCGTGCGCTTCATCGTCTCCGACGACCACGCCGGTTCGCGGGCCGCCCGCCAAGCCGTCTTCCCCGACGCGCTGTGGCAACGCCGCCAATTCCATCTCACCCAGAACTCCATCCATCACGCCCCCTGTGCGGCCATCCGCACACACATCGGAAGCGAGCTACGCCGGGTCTGGAACGCCGAAGACCTGGAGAGCGCCCAGGACGAGCTGAGCCGCCTGGGCGGTGCCGAAGCGGGCCGAGTGGCTCGCGAGTGCGGGGCCCGAAGGACTGACCGTCTTCCGCCGGCCCGCTCATCACCGCAAGCGCATGCGCACCAGCAAGGTTCGCGTCTGTCCCAACGAGGCCGCCCTTCCTACGTCTCGTCACGGCCATCCTCGTCGAGATCGACGAGGAGTGGGCCACCACCGATCGCGTCTGCATCGTCATGGCCGACCGGGATGGCTGAACGACCTCAAAGCAGAATTTCCAGAAACCAGGTTGCTCAATCCATCCTCCGCGATGAACACCACCTTCATCGCCATCCGGATCATCCCGAGCGTGAACACTTGCCGCAGGGCGGAGTGGTCCTCGGCCATCGCCCAGCCGGTTGCCGCCAGCCGTTGCTCAGCGAAGTCCTGTGGGCCGCAGTGTCCTCGCCTGATCATGTCAGGAGGCGGCTGTCTCATCCGACGTTGGAGTCTTCTGGAGGCGCTGGATGTGCCCGACCGGTTTGCGGACCAGTTGCCAACTTGGAAGAACCCAGCATTCAATTCGGTTGACACATCGCCCTCAACCGCCCGTACGGCCGGGTGTCCTGGCATTCCCCCTCCCCAGCCTTGACGACGGCCCTCAACCGATCGGCCAAGGCGCGTTCCTGAGAGCACATTTCCTCGCAGATCGCCCGCATCTCGGCGATGCTCGGCCGCCACTTTTTTGTCCGGCGCCACGTCCGGGCGGCGGCATCGATGGCCCATGCCGGGTATTCGCCGAGGTCGCTCGCCCAGTCCAAAGCGATCATCTGTTCGACGTCCGGCGCCATGCTCTTCGCGGGATAATGGCTGAGCAGCGCCAGTATCCGGGCGAGCAGATGGTTGGGTGCGGCCGGAGCGAGAATGGTTTCGGTCATGTCGTCCAGCGCACGGCGCGCCATGGCCGCATCCTGCGGCTTCACCGTCGCCGGAGGAAACCAGCGTTCCGTCATCCCGTCGAAGCGCTCCTCGGTGAAACGGGGGCGACGTTCGATGCTGCCGGCGTCCAGAATGCTTCGAAGCGCCGTTGGCAGCGCGTTCAAAAGCATGCCCTGGCGCTCGGTGGCCGGCAGCGTGGGGTCGAAGGGCAGCGGCGAGCGTGTCGGAAACGGGGTGATCGCGGCGGTCATGCTGGCTGCGCTCCTCAGAGGGTGGAGTGGGCGGTGGGTTTCGGCGTCAGGCGCGCGGCGGCGGCGGCCCAGGCGTTCAAACGCTGTTCGGCGGCGGTTCCGCGTGACCGGTTCGCGGGTGCGGCCGGAGCGGTGGCGACCACGGTGCCGGAGGCAATGGGGACCTTGCCGGTGGCAGCATCCTGAGCCAGCCAGGACCGCCAGGCGGCTCCCACGTCGCGATAGCGGTAACCGTGTGCCCGGCAACGCAGGACAAACCCTTCGCTGTGCCGGGCAAGATCGACATGGCTGAAACGGGCTCTGGCCCAGGAAAGATCGGCGGCGTCGGGTATCCAGTCTTCCGCAACCTCCTGAAGCGGTTCTCGCGTGCACCCGGAGAGCGAGTCTGGAAGTTGTTCGGAATGGAACTGTTTCTGACTCGGTGTTGGACAGGGGGCGTTCGCAGGGGAGTCATCCCTGTCGATGGCGGGCACAGCCGATGTGACGGCGGCTTCGTCCGCAGCGACGAAGCGAAGACGGTACAAGCAGGAGAGGCGCGCGCCGTTGCTGCCGCGACGATGGACGATCTCTACCAGACCGATCTCGTCGAGGCGTTGCAGAATGCGGTTGATGGTCGGACGGGATCGCTTCAGCTTTGCTGCCAACGTCGATTGCGACGGCCAGCAGGTGCCTTCGTCGTCGGCGTAGGTCGCCAGCGCCGCCAGAACCGCAAGGCCGTCGGCGTCAAGGTTGGGATGGTCCAGCCACCAAGCGGGGATTTTGCCCCAACGGCCGGTGGCATGCTGACCGATGCTGGGGTGATTGGACATGTTCAGGGATGTGGACATCAATGCGTCTCGTGAGCGGTGGCGCCAGCGTGGCCGGCTGTCTTGCGGTCGAGGATTCCGCACGGTCCGGAGTCGGTCCAAATCGCGAGCAAAGGCGCGCTAGCGATGCTCCCCGCGAC
>JAEZKB010000035.1 GCA_023415605.1 Pseudomonadota bacterium | reverse complement strand
ACCAGCGCGACGGCCTCGTCTACGGCGAGGCCGCTTCGTTGGCAGAGCGTGTCCCAAGTGGTGAAGGCGAGGGCGGTGCGGAGGGTGGCGAGGGCCCAGGGGGTTGGCTCCCAGCCCGCGGTGAGGAAACCGAGCACTTCGCGTTCGTTCGCTGCCATGCCGGCGAGGATGCCGGCGAAGGCCGGAAGAGCGGGACCGTCGGCGAGGACGTGACGGGTCATCGGCTCGGTTTCGGCGTACCAGGCGTAGAGCGCAAGGAGTGCGGCGCGCAGCCGTTCGACCGGATCTCCGACGCCGGCCCATTCGTAGGGGTCGGGCTGCGGATGGAGGCCAAGCCATTGGCTCTGCGCCGCCGTGACGAGGTCGCGATCCTCGGGGAAATGGTTGTAGACGGTGAGCCTTTCCACCCCCGCGATG
This sequence comes from Pseudomonadota bacterium, assembly GCA_023415605.1. Lineage (GTDB taxonomy): Bacteria > Pseudomonadota > Alphaproteobacteria > Rhizobiales > Devosiaceae > Devosia_A. Next base: position 6,549 of record JAEZKB010000035.1, on the reverse strand, counting down.
CGGGCGATCTCGGCGACGGTCGTCGCCCGTGGGCCCACAGTGCGATGGAGCTCCATCGCGGCCTCGACGATTTTCTTCCGGGTCGCGGCGGCGGCTTCGGCGCGCTTGCCCAGTCGGTATGGCCTGCTCATTGAGCAGGGTGTGTATCGAATTCAGCGCCAATGCAAGTCCAGCGTCACTCGGCCGCTTCGAGCGTCAACACCTCCGCGCTGGAGGCTGGTTGTACCGGCTCCCGATCCCGATAAGTGCGGACCGGCGCCTTCTGCACCTGGTTGCGGCCGTTCTGCTTGGCCTTGTAGAGCGCCGCATCGGCCGCGGCGAGCAGGTCGGCGACGCCGCCAGAGGTATGCGGGATCGAGGCGACGCCGAACGACGCGGAAATCTCCGCCTTGTGCGTCTCACGCAAGCCCTCGATCCGCTGCCGCAGCAGCTCGGCCTTGTCGGCTGCTCGCTCGATATTGCAATCGGGCAGGATGACCACCAGTTCCTCGCCGCCATAGCGGCAGACGATGTCGGTCTCACGCAGGGCTGAAACCAGCGCATGTGCGGAGTCGCGCAGCACCTGGTCGCCGAAGGCATGGCCATGCTCGTCGTTGAGCCGCTTGAAGTGATCGAGGTCCACCATCACCACGCTGACCTCGCGGTTCTCGCGTTCGGCGAGGCGCACGAAGCGCTGCAGCGAGTCTTCCATGTAACGGCGGTTGTAGAGTCCGGTCAGCGGATCGCGCAGCGCCTGGTTCCTGAGCTTTTCGCGCAGCGCCATATTGGCGAGGGCCAGGCTCATGCCATCGGCGAGGGCCGAGCCCAGCTCCCTGATCGCCTCCAGCCGCGCCTCCGCACCGGCGCCATCGGCGAAGAGCTGCAGCAGGCCGACGATCTCGCCGCGCGCGATCATCGGAATTTCAAGCAGCGCCTCGTTGCCGAAATGGTGGTCGCAGCAGAGTTTGCGGCCATCGGCACGGTTGAGATGCGGCTTGCCGCGCTTCAGCGCCCAACAAGCTCCGGGGTTGATGGTCTCGTGCATGTCCTCTTCATCGCGGCCCCACGCCGTCGACAGCACCAGCCGGTCACGCGAATTGTTGAAGATGTAGAGCGCACCCGAAAAACCCGGCACCAGCTCGGCCGCAGTTGCCCGCAGCACCGAATTCGCATCGCCATGGTCCGTCGCCGACTGCAGCACATCGGCCATTTCGAAAAGCCGTGCCACCTGCTCGCGCGAAGAATTTGCGGATGCCGCTGCCGCAAGCCGCCCGGCTGCATCGCTCGCGCTCGAGCGGAAGGCATAGATCAGCGCGACGATTGCCAGGATACCGCCGCCGACCTGCAGCAGCAGGACCACCAGCGTGCCCAACGCGATGCCGCCTTCATGTGCGGAGACGCGGCTATTGGCCTTGGCCAGCATGGCTTCGACCGCTTCACCCACCGCCCGCACCTGCGGACCATTGTCGCGCGCCAGCAGCAACTGCCGCGCCTCGCCGGCGCGACCGGTGGCGGTAAGATCAATGGCCTGGGTCCAGATGGCGAGGAGCGAGTCGATGATGTCCGCTGTGCTGCGCGCCGAGTCCCCCAACTGGACCGGATCGAGCCGGTCGAGGGTGGTCTTGCGCCAGCTCTTGAGCGCTTCGACGGCGCCAAAGTAGCTGCCGAGATCGCCGCGACCTTCACCGAGCACGAAACGCTGCACTTCGGCATCGGCCCGGCTGAGCGACTGATGCACGGCGCGCATCTCTTCGCTTGTGGCACGCAGCGCGATGAGTGACTGCTGCTGCAGCGTCACGTGGGTGAAGCCCACAATGGCGTTGGCCACCATGGCGAAGACCAGGATGATGATGCTCAGCGAGAGCAGCCGCGCTCTGACAGTGAGCGTCGGCAGGAGCCGCTCGACGAGCCGTCCAACCATGGATGTCATCTGATGCTAACCCCACCTCGCATCCGCTCACTATGCCGCAAGCCGGCGGGATGGGGATGGGGGAGCAGAAAATGCCGTTACCTCGCAGTGAAGCGAGGTGGTTAGGCGAGGGTCACGAAAATCGCGGCAATTGGAGGCATCAGGCCTTGCGGCCGGCCTGCCCGTCGGTCAGCACGCGGTGCGGTGGCTGGTGGCCGTCGACGAAGGCGCGGATGTTGACGATCACCGTCTCGCCCATCTCCACCCGGGCTTCCAGTGTGGCGGAAGCCATGTGGGCGGTGAGCACCACCTTGTTGGCCCGCGCCAGTCTGAGGAGCCGCTCGGAGATGCCGTGCCGGTTCTCGAACACGTCGAGCGCTGCGCCCGAGAGATGCCCGCTCTCGATATCCTTGACCAGAGCGTCCTCGTCGATGAGCTCGGGCCGCGACACGTTGACCACGAAGGCATCGCGCCGCATCGCCTTCAATCGTGCCGCATTGAGAATGTGGAAGGTGTCGCGGGTGTGCGGCGTGTGGAGCGAAATGATGTCCACTTCGGGGATCATCGCGTCGAGCGAGGGCCAGTAGGTTGCCTCGAGCTTTTCCTCGACCGCCGGTGGCCGGCGATTGCGCGAGAAATAGTGGATCTGCAGCCCGAACGTCTTCGCCCGGCTAGCAACCGCGGTGCCGATCCGGCCCATACCGACGATTCCCAGCGCCTTCCCGCGCAGGCGCCGGCCCAGCATCCAGGTCGGCGACCAACCCGGCCAGGTGCCTTCGCGCGGCAACACTTCGGCGCCTTCCACCAGCCGGCGCGGCAGCGCCAGCATCAGCATCATCGCCATGTCCGCCGTGTCCTCGGTGAGGACGCTGGGTGTATTGGTGACCGTCAGCCCGCGCGCATAGGCCGCATCGATGTCGATATTGTCGAAGCCGTTGCCGAACTGGGCGACCAGCTTGACGCTCTCGGGCAGCCGCCCGATCAGGTCGGCATCGAGCCGATCGGTAATCGAGGAAACAAGCACGTCCTGCCCGGCCAACTGGGCCACCAGGTCATTGGCCGAAAGCGGCGCGTCGTTGGCGTTGAAGCGGGCATCGAACAGCGTTGCCATACGCGCTTCGACCTGCGCCGGCAGTCGTCGCGTCACCAGAATTTTCGGCTTTCCAACCGCCAAGCCGTTCGCCTTTCAGCGCCCATTAAGGTCTTGGCAGTAGTGATAGGAAAAATACCCCCGTTCTGCAAAGCCATGTTTGGACGAGCCCACCTCTTGTCGATCGCCGGACGCTTCCAGCGCGCCTTTTTCCTGATCCTCATCGCCGTCTTTGCGGGCGTCCTCGCCATGCCGGCGCCTGCGGCCGAGGGGCCGAGCGGCCTGCCGTTGCCACGCTTCGCCACGACGCGGTCGACGCCGATCAATGTCCGCATCGGACCGGGCACGAAATACGGCGTCGCCTGGGTCTATGTGAAAGCCGGTACGCCGGTGGAAATCATCGCCGAGTTCGACACCTGGCGCAAAGTCCGCGATGCCGACGGGTCGGAGGGCTGGATTCACCAGAACCTCCTCTCGGGCAAGCGTGCCGGCGTCGTGTCGCCGCCCGAAGGTTCGGATCAGGCTGTCCTCTGGGCCAACCGTGCCACTGAGAGCGGCGTCCGCGCCTATCTTGGCCCCGGCTACCGCGTCGACATCTCCAAATGCGACGGCGCCTGGTGCGAAGTCTCCGCCACCTACGAACGCCCCGACAATGGCGGTCACGCCAACGTCTCCGGCTACCTGCCGCAGGGCGAACTGTGGGGCGTCTACCAGAACGAAGAGTTCGACTAGCTTCTGCCCAAAGCGCACACTGATGCACCGGCCGGGCGTGACCCTCCGGGATATCAAAGAGCGTGACGGGCCCGGAGGCGGATGCCGCCTCTGGTATGAATAAATACGAGACAACAACCGCCTCCGGGTTGCTGGGGTTTCCGGCATTGTCCCGCGCGTCGGGAGAGGAGGGTTGGCCCTCCCATCTCGACTCCGTGCGCTTGGCCCAGCGGTTCGGGACGACTCCCCTCCGCCTCCCAGCAGTCTCCCCGCAAGCGTTCGTCGCGCTTCCCGTCCACCGCGGGGTTGATGGGGGCATTCTACGCGGCGTGGAGAGTGCGGGGATAAGTATCGTTTTCTGCAGCGCGCACAGCGGCTTGCACTCGGCGAATCTCCCCGCAAGCGGGAGACGCGTCCCGACTGATTGATCCCCCAAAAGAAAGCGGCCGCCCCGAAGGGCGGCCGTGGGATCATGACAGGGTCGCTTCAGGGAGCGGTTCCGTGATCGGCTCCTGGCCGCGCGGGATGAAGCTCTCGAAGCGCTGGAGGCGGAGGTAGATCGACTGCAGCTCGACGATGGTGGTCCAGGCCCGGGCGAAGAACTGGAAGCTCGACGCCACCTGGCCGAAGGCTTGCTGCACCTGCTGGTAGAGGCCCAGAGTCAGCGTGCCGGCGAGGATCGACGGCGACAATGTCAGGAGCGGTACATAGGCCGCGCCCTGCAGGTACGCGTACCGCGCCAGATTGAAGTAGGTGTAGTGGAAGTAGAGCCGGAAGTAGTTCTTCTGCACGTTGGCGAAGAGTTCCCGGAAGGTCGGCGGAGCGGCCCGTGCAGGGTCGTCCTCGCCATAGACCAACTCCTTGCGGAGCGCCGCTTCCACCTTCTGGTTTTCGAAGTTGAGACCCGGCAGGCGGATGCCGACGACCCAGAGCAGCACGGTGCCAAAGGCGGCGACGACGAGAGCCACCCAGACGAGCCCCCCTGGAAGCGGGCCGATCAGTGGAAGCTCCGTGACGTTTTCGGAGAGCCCCCAGAGGATGGGAAGGAAGACGGCCAGCGTGATCACAGAAGACACGAAGCTCGTGCCGAGATCCTCGACGATCGAGGCAAAGCGCATGGTGTCTTCCTGGACGCGCTGGGCTGCGCCTTCGACGCCCCGCAGGGCCGGCCAGTAAGCCATGTAGTAGCTGGTCATCGCCTTGCGCCACCGGAACACGTAGTGCGAGGTGAAAAAGGCCAGCAGCACCAGGAAGATGATGTTGGGCAGCAGCACGGCAAAGAGGGTTATCACCTGCGGCCAGTACCGTCCGGGTTCGACGGAACCGGGCTGGCTCAGCGCCTGTTGCAGGGTGTTGAAGAAGCCACCCTGCCAGTCATTGATCCAGGCATCGATCTGCACCTGACCGTAGACGGTGAGCATCAGCGCCGTGGTGCCGACAACGGACCACCAGTACCACTCGTTGCGCTTGTAGAAGTACCAGAAGACACAGAAGGCCACGGCGAACATCAGGATGTACTGGTATTCCCAGATCTTGTTGCCGTTCAGGAAATTGGTGTCCTCGACCACGCAGCCCGGAGGGACCACGGTCGCCGGTGGGGCCGCACTTTCGGTGGTCGCCGGGGCATTCGGATTGGTCGTCGGGGCGCCGGCTGCCGGTTCGGCGGCGGGGGCGCCGGTGGCGGCGGGTCCCGCAGTGGTCGCCTGATCCGGAGCAGGGTTGGCCGCCGCGATCTGCTCGGGTGTACAGATGGCAGGAGTCAGGAAACGGTCGATGCTGATGGCCGAGCGGATCGGCTGGCCGATGGTGAACCACACGATCAAACCCACCAGCAGGAAGATGCCTGCCGACGAGAAGAACAGTTTGGGTTCAGGGAAGAAGGAACGGAACACTGGCGACTCCTTGAGTTCCGGAAGATGGCGTCATCTAACTGACGAATTCCGGAAACAGCAAGGAATCCGGCACTTTGTTACCGGGATGTAATGCGGTATCAGCAGGGCATGAACGAGATCGTCACGCAGCAGCACATCGAAGATGCCGTCGAGGACCTGTCGGCGGCCCATCCGCTGTTCCGCGACGCGCCGCAGAGCGGCGAGTTCAACAAGCTGCGCAAGCGGCTGATCCGGCTTACGCGCGAGGCGCTCGACAAGTTCGGAATGGTCAGCGCCGGAGACCGCTGGCTGGTGGCGCTGTCGGGCGGCAAGGATTCCTACGGCCTCCTGGCCATCCTGCTCGATCTCAAGTGGCGCGGGCTGCTGCCGGTGGAACTCCTAGCCTGCAATCTCGACCAGGGGCAGCCGAATTTTCCCAAGCACATCCTGCCCGAGTACCTGACCCGGATCGGCATCGACCACCGGATCGAGTACCAGGACACCTATTCGATCGTCACCGACAAGCTGCCGCAGGGCGCGACTTATTGCTCGCTCTGCTCACGCCTCCGCCGGGGCCACCTCTATCGCATCGCCCGTGAGGAAGGGTGTTCTGCCCTGGTGCTCGGACATCACCGCGAGGACAGCCTCGAAACCTTCTTCATGAATCTTTTTCACGGCGGCAAGCTGGCGGCGATGCCGCCAAAACTGCTCAACGATGATGGCGACGTGCAGGTGCTGCGGCCGCTGATCTATTGCGCGGAGCCAGATCTGGCGCGCTTTGCCGAGGCGATGGCGTTCCCGATCATCCCCTGCGACCTCTGCGGCTCGCAGGACGGGCTGCAGCGCAATGCCATGAAGGCGATGCTCGACGAGATGGAGCGCAAAATGCCGGGCCGCAAGGACGTGATGATCCGGGCGCTGGGCAACATCAACCCGAGCCACATGCTGGACCCGAAACTCTTCGATTTCGCCGGGCTGGGGCTGGCGCC
>JAEZKB010000023.1 GCA_023415605.1 Pseudomonadota bacterium | reverse complement strand
GCCACCGTTGTTCGGTCTGAGCGCGATCACGTTCTGGCAGGGTCTGGGATTGTTCCTGCTCGGCCGGCTCCTGTTCGGCGGCATGCGGTTCTTCGGCGGCGGCCATCATCACTATGCGCAGCGGCAGCAAATGTACGAGCGCTGGAAAAGCATGTCGCCCGAGGAGCGCGAATCCTTCAGCCAGGGATTGCGTCGCGGGTGTCGCTGGGGAGCGCGCCACGAGAGCGAATCCTCCGGCCCTGAATCGCGAAATTTCGTTGCGCGCTCGTGAGTCGCTGCCGGCTCTGATTCGCGTTGATGTCCACGGCTCACGGTAGTGCCATGAATACACATCCGTCCCGAATCGTCTGTCTGAACGCCGAAACCGCGGAGATCCTGTCGCTGCTCGGTGAGGGCGATCGCATCGCAGGGCTCGCAGGCTCGGTGTCGGCTCTGCCCGAATCGCAGCACCGCAAGCCGCGCGTGTCGATCCAGTCCGACAGCTGCGTCGAGCGCATCTGCTCGCTCGGACCCGATCTGGTGCTGGGCTCAGGCTTGAAACATGGGCCTGTTCTGGCATCGCTGGCTCAGCGCGGCATTGCTGTGCATCTCTTCAATCAGCCTTCGGTGCGCGGGATCCTGAGCATGATCCGCGTGGTCGGGGCGCTCGTCGGTCGCGAGCAAGCCGCGGCAGCTCAGGCAGGGAGTATCGAGTGGCGAATCGAAGGGATCCGCGCTAGGTCGCACGAAGAGCGCCGTCCGCGAATCTACTTCGAGGAATGGAGCGAGCCGTCGATCAGTGCCAGCGGCTGGATCTCGGAGCTGATCGAGATTGCGGGTGGTACCAACTGTTTCCCGGAACTGGCTTCGCGGCCGCACCAGGAAGAACGCATCGTTCACGATCTCGATGAGGTGCTGCGTCGTGACCCCGACATCATCGTCGGTTCCGGGCGCGGCAAGGTGCAACTCGGGCAGATCGGATCACGCGAAGGCTGGGCTCAGATGCGCGCCTTGATCCATGGCGAGGTGCACGAGATCGATGCCGCCCTGATTCAGCAGCCCGGTCCCGTAGCGCTCACGCATGGGCTCGATGCCCTGCATCGCATTGTCGAACTGTGGCGGGATCGTACGTCGCGCATGTTTCGCACCACGTTTTTGCCAGCAGTGACACCGGTGGAACCCGTGTCCGAACGAGTGGCCTGACGAAGCACCTTCGTGCGTGAAACGCGCACGAAGGCCGCGCGACGCGTGCTCACTGCGGGGCGGGAAGCGCCGTGAAGCCGGCGCTCTGGAAGATCTCTCGCGAAGCGGGTGACGACAGATACGCGACGAACGCTCGTGCCGCTGGGCTCGCGTTCTTCAGTGCGGCCACTGGATACTCGATGGGCGCGTGAGAGGCCGCCGGAAACACATCGATCACTTTCACCTTGCCGTCGGCCTTCGCATCGGTTTCGTACACGATGCCCAGCGGCACTTCGCCGCGCGACACAAATGCGAGTGCGGTGCGAACGTTCTCGGCTCTCACCAATCTCGATTCGATTTGCGGCCATACGCCAAGAGAGGTCAGCGCCTCTTTCGCGTATTTGCCTGCGGGAACGGAGTCGGGATCGCCTGTCGCGAGGCGCCCCCGTGTACCTAGCGCTTCGGCGAGGCGGAACCCCGGAGCGATTTTCAGTTGGATCGCACTGTCAGCGGGGGCAACGAGCGCGAGCCGGTTGGCAACGATATTGCGCCGGGTGGACCTGTCGATGAGACCGCGCTGCTCCAGATAGTCCATCCATTCCTGATCTGCCGATACGAAGACATCGACGTTGGCGCCGGATTCGATCTGACGCGCGAGCGCCGAGCTGGCCGCGAACGAATAACGGACGGGAGTGCCGGTCGTTGCGGTGTATCCGGCACCGATGGCCTGCAACACGTCGGTGAGCGAGGCCGCTGCAAAGACGGTGATCGGGGAGCGCTCGTCGGCGGCGACGGCCGTGCTCAACAGAACGGTGATCAAAGCCACCCAGATGCGTCGCACGTAGTGTCCTCTCGGCTGCCGCGCTGGCCGATTGTGCATAGAAGGGCATTGACGCAGCAAGCGGACGGCCGATGGGGGAGTGGTCGATCGGCCGGACATTCCAGGGACGCTGCGAGCGAAGGAGGGTTTGAGTCCGGTCACAGGGGCAGAGTGGGCGACAGATTCGCGCTGCTCGCGTTGCCTTGACTGCCGGAGTAGGGAACTATCCGTCTCGTGCAACGCGCGTTGCGCGCTCCCCTGACTTCGTTACTGAGGATCTCTCCGATGCCCACTCGCTACACACGACGCTCGATGATCCAGCATACGCTCGCTGCCAGCGCGGCGTTGTCCGTCATGGCTCGTTCTGCGCAGAGCGCAGAATCGCTGCCGCTGATTACCAAGGCCATACCTTCGAGCGGGGAGCGTCTGCCGGTGATCGGGCTCGGCACGAACGCGTACGGTGTCAGCGACCCTGCGGAAATCGCCGCGCGCAAAGAGGTGCTCGAGAACTTTCCGAAGCTGGGCGCGCGTGTCGTCGACACCGCTCGCGGGTATGGCGATTCGGAAGTCGTGATCGGAAAGCTCGTGTCCGAGATTGGCAATCGCGATCAGCTGTTCATCGCCACCAAGACGCTCATTCGCGGTGAGCCCAAGCCGGGTAACGCGGAGCTCGACGAAGCGCTGGCGAGATTGCAGACCAATCGCATCGATCTCATGCAGATTCACAACTTCAATGCGCTCGATGGGCTGTTTCCGTTGCTGAAAGAGTGGAAGCAGGCCGGCAAGGTGCGCTACATCGGTGTGACGACCTCGACCGACGATCAGTATCCGCAGATGATCAACGCGCTGAAAACGCTGCCGCTCGATTTCATTCAGGTCGACTACTCGATCGAGAATCGCAGTGCGGGCGACGAGATTCTGCCCCTGGCACAGGACAAAGGCGTCGCGGTGCTCGGCAATGTGCCGCTCGGTGGACGCCGCGGCAGTCTCCTCACGAAGGTGTCCGGCAAACCCTTGCCAGAGTGGGCATCGGAAATCGATGTGACCAGCTGGCCGCAGCTGCTGCTCAAGTACAACGTGT
>JAEZKB010000002.1 GCA_023415605.1 Pseudomonadota bacterium | reverse complement strand
GATAAGTATAAGTGCGGCGAAGCGGTGGTATTTGGCGACATACGCCGCGCCGACGGCGCAGGCTATGCCGATAATCCACACGATGACGAACCCGAACTCCACCGGCGTTCCTGGCAGGGTGCCGCTGGCCACGAGGCCAGCGCCCAGGAAAGGCGTGGCCGCGGCAACGATGGCGAATGTCAGCTGGAGCCGCAACTGGGGCTGAAGCCGACGGGTCCCGAGCCATGCTTCAGCCGCGCGCGCCCAATGCCAGGAAATCGCGATGAGCACCCTCTCGAAGATACGCTGCCCCTTGAGCTCGCGCAGCAGTGGAGGACCTTCGACGCCCGTCTTGAGGTAGGAGCGCAGCAGGAAATAGAGGGCAACGCCGCCCAGAAGTGCGATGAAGCTCATCAGCAGGGGCAGGTTGAAGCCGTGCCACAGGGCCAGGCTGTAGGCCGGCATCCCGTTGCCGATAACCGACCGGATCGCTGTGGCGAGCAACGGGCCGACGGTCAGGCTCGGCACGATGCCGATCATGAGGCAGAGCAGCACAAGAAGTTCGATAGGGAAGCGCATCCAGTGCGCCGGCTCGTGCGGAAGATGCGGCAGTCCCACCGGCGGCGGGCCGAAGAAGACGCCGAGGATGAAGCGCAGCGAATAGGTGACGCTGAACACGCCCGCCAGCGTCGCCCAATAAGGCAGGCTGTCGTCGAGCAGCGAGCCGGTGTGGTCGGCGACGGCCTCGGCGAAGAACATCTCCTTGGAGATGAAGCCGTTCAGAAGCGGCACACCTGCCATCGACGCCGCCGCTACCATGGCGAGCGTGCCGGTAATCGGCATGTAGCGGTAGAGACCGCTCAGCCGCCTCATGTCGCGGGTGCCAGTCTCGTGGTCGATGATGCCCACTGCCATGAAGAGGGACGCCTTGAAGATGGCGTGGTTCATCGTGTGGAAGATCGCCGCCACTGCCGCCAGCGGGCTGCCGAGGCCCAGCAGCAGGGTTATCAAGCCGAGATGGCTGATGGTCGAATACGCCAGCAAGCCCTTGAGATCCTGCTGGATTATCGCCGCGAAGGCCCCGAGGAGCAGCGTGGCGAGGCCGACCGGCACGACGATGTAAAACCACTCGTCGGTGCCGGACATGACGGGCCACAACCGGATCATAATGAAGATGCCGGCCTTCACCATCGTCGCAGAGTGGAGGTAGGACGAGACCGGAGTCGGCGCCGTCATCGCGTGCGGCAGCCAGAAATGGAACGGAAACTGCGCGCTCTTGGTGAATGCACCCAGCAGGATCAGAGCAAGAGCGGGAACGTAGAGCTCGCTATTACGGATGAGGTCGCCGGAATTGAGAACCTCGTCGATCTCATAGCTGCCGACGATGCGCCCGATCAGCATCACGCCCACGAACAAGCATAGTCCGCCGCTTGCCGTAACAATGAGAGCCATGCGCGCGCCATCGCGCGCCGTGGAGAGGTGATGCCAATATCCGATCAGCAGAAACGAGAAGAGGCTGGTCACCTCCCAGAAGAAGACGAGCTGGATCAGATTACCCGAGAGGACGATGCCTAGCATCGCTCCCATGAAGGCGAGGAGGAACGAGAAGAACCGGGGAACGGGGTCGTCCGGCGACATGTAATAGCGCGCGTAGAGCGCAACCAATCCGCCGATGCCGCAGATCAGCAGGGCGAAGAGCCAAGATAGCCCGTCCATGCGCAACGTGAAGTTCACGCCGAGAGTGGGGAGCCAGTCTACCGAGAATCGGACGATCTGCTCTCCGGACACAGCCGGATAAAGCAGGCCGACCAGAATCGTACCGGCGACGCCGATCCCTCCCGCCAGCGATGCCGCCAGGTTGCGCGCGCTGGTCGCGAGAAACGCCGCCAGTAGACTGCCGACGAACGGCAGCACCAGCACGGCGAGCAGAAACAGGCCGTTCGCCATCGGTAGGTGGGTCCTCCCGCGCTGGAAACCTCAAGGGCTTGCTTGATTTCACCCATTATGGTTGATTTGAGGTCCCAAAGGCAAGGCGTGTGCGATGGATTTATCGCCCCAGCAGTGCCGCGCGGCACGCGGCCTTCTCGATTGGACGCAGGAGCGGTTAGCAACGCTGGCTGGCGTCTCCCGCAGCACGATTCGTGACTTCGAATGTCACAAGCATAGTCTGCATCGCGGTACGGAAGAGCAGATCATCCGCACGCTGCAGGATGCGGGCGTGATTTTGCTGCCCCCTGGAGAGTATGGCCCCGGCGTGCGGATCAAATAGTCGCACTCCGGGGCGTCTTCTGCCGCCGGGGCACCATGACCCGCGCGAGCTTGGGCGGACTGCCGTTGCGCAGATTGGATCTTTGGTCGGTAAAGCACGCAAGCAGAAGCCGGCCTCCGCTGTCACGGAAGCCGGCTCGGGAAATCGTTCTGGATCAGCAGTTTTGACCTGTGCCCGGCATGCAGTTGGGGTTCTGGTTGTTCGGGTTGTTGCTTCCCGTCGTTCCTGTTTGGGGCATCCCGGTGGTTGTGCCTGGCGCGGCCTGGCCTCGGTTCGGCGACGGAGTGCCGTGGGGCGTTGTAGCGCCGCTGGTCGCGGCGGCGTTGTTCGGGTTGCCGCCATCACTGTTCCCGCC
>JAEZKB010000349.1 GCA_023415605.1 Pseudomonadota bacterium | reverse complement strand
CGGTACAATGACCGAACCCCCGGTCCCCCTGGGTGCGACAGCATCCATAAATAGATCCCGGATGCTGCCGAACCCAGGGTCGTCCTATTCCTGCGCTGAACCGGAGGGTGCGCCGCCCGACCGGACGAACCAGCACGCCCGGACCTCGTCCTTCGACAAGCTCAGGATGAGGTTTTCCGATAAATCTCAGTAGCCTCATGGTGAGCTTGTCGAACCACGAGGCGTGGCAGGGGCGATGGTGCGGTCGGGACCCCGGCGAGTCGCGAGCCGTTATGCGAGACGACCGCCACTGCAAGCGCTGCGCAAATCCTTCCATCGGTGCAGCAGCAGGATCACGCTCATCTCCTGGCCCATGTCCAGGTTGGTCAGCGCGTCCAGCGTGGCGATCTCGCGCTCGCAGATGCCCAGCGTCGCGCCGCGATCGGTCTCCGGGCGGTGGAGGGCGAGCGCCAGGTTCGTGAGCTCGGTCTTCGAGTTCTCGATCCGGATCGCCATGTCAGTCTCGATCAGTGCGTCCATGCCGGACAGAGACCTGATTCTCCGTAGTTTCCGCAATGGCCTTGAGGCAACAGTTGGCGCGCCTCTTCAGCGCCGCCGCCAACCCAGAATGCAACAAGGCCGCGCAGCGGAGGGTGTCGCGCGCGGCCTTGTCTGGCGCCGTTGCTGCATCGGGGGCGTGCGCAGCGGCTTGACTGATAGATAGGGCAGGGGAGCGCCGGTTCAACATCCCCTGCCCAATCGGCTAGGAGCGTGGCATAGTCGCCCGAGCTTTGGGGGCGTCGCATGTCAGTTCTGAAGTCGTTCGAGAAGAACCCGGCCCGGATATTCAATGCCGGCCAGCTCCTCATCACCGAAGGCGGCCCGCCCGGCTCGCTCTACGTGCTGGAGTCCGGCGAGGTCGAAGTGCTCCGCCACGGCATGGTGGTCGCCACCATCGCCGAGCCGGGCGCCGTCATCGGCGAAATGAGCGTGCTGCTCGATCGCCCGCACTCCGCCTCGGTGCGCGCCAGGACCACGGTCATGGCCCACGTCGTCGAGAATGCGCGAGAGGCTCTCAAGAAGCACCCCGAGCTCACCTACAAGGTCGCCCAGATCCTCGCCCGCCGCCTCGGCTCCACCACCGCCTTCCTCGTCGAATCCCGCGAAAAGCTCGAGCAAACCGCCGACCTCGATTTCCTCGAAAAGGTCTACGACCTACTGGGGCGGTAGCACATCCGGGATGCTCTCCCGGCTCATCGCCTCGCAGAGCCCCATCATGGCCTGCACCTCGAGCTCCTCGCTCGCCGTCCGCTCCCGCGTCAGTAGCTCCCACATATTTCCCACCTGCACCTGCTCCAGCGCACACCCGCAATAGCGCTCGGCGACAAGTGGCTCGATCCCCAGGCTGAGCTGTGTGGCCCTGCAGTTCTGCACGAAATCCTCCGCCTGTCTCTCCTCGCTCACTGCGGGCAGGATGGAACTGAGCCCATAGAGCGCCCCGTACATCACCGGCTGATGCACGAGGTAGATGACGAGGCTCCACCGTCCCAGCCAGCTCAGCCATTTCGGTGCGGGGAACTGCCAGAACGGGCGACCATCAAGACCCTTGGCGAGCGCTAGGCCGATGAGCGTTACCCCGAGCCAGGGGAAGACCGGCACGATGTCGGCGGTCGAGGGCGGGATCGGCCAGAAGCCGATCCAGGCGAGCCACCGCTCCCGCATCATCGGATGCGAGACCAGCAGCGGCAGCACGACAATGCCGACCCCCACCGCCGCAGTGACAAGCGCCGGCAGCCGCAGAAAGGGGAGTGCGAACAGCGAGAACAGCGCAATCGCATGCAAGACGCCGAAAAACGCAAAATATTCGCCGAAAGCGATCCAGGTGCCAATCGTCACCGCAATCGCCGCCACCACAAGCACCAGCTCCCGGCGGATTAATTTACGCCATCGTATCCCCCTGCCATGCGCCAGCCATAGACTGACACCGGCGAGCAGCAGGAAGCTCGAGACGATGGTTTTCTGAAAGGCGGTCCAGAACGGATGGGTGGAGATGTCGGTGTTGATAAACCCGAGAAAATAGAGATCCCAAGCCAGGTGGAACACCGCCATGGCAATGATCGCCACCCCACGCGCGGCATCGATCAGCGGATAGCGGAGGCGGGGGGCAGCGGTGGGATCAAGGCTCATGCGCGGAGCCATGCATGGCGGTGGAGGTGCGGTCAACTCGCCGCGGAACCATGCCGCGATCGAGTCGTTTTCGGGCCATGGGGTGAACAATAACAACTCTTGAAAGGACTACCCATGCGTAAGCTGCTTCTTCTCGGCGTGGCACTCGCCACCCTCGGCGCCGCCTCGCCCGTCCTCGCCCAGTCGTCCCAGACCGGTGATGCCGTTGTTGGCGCGACTGCCGGCGGTGCTACCGGCGGTACTATCGGCTTCCTGCTCGGCGGCCCGGTGGGCGCCATTGTCGGCGGTTGGGCTGGTGCGGTTATCGGTGGCGAAGCTGCCGTTTCCGATGCCTCGATCCAGTACGCCGGTGAGCATCCGGTCGACGTCGTCTATCTCGACACGGATCTCTCGGTCGGCGCCAAGGTTACGGGTGACGTTACCATCCACCCGATCGAAGGCGACGACCAGTACGGCTACATCTATGCCAACAATCGCGTCTACATCATCGATCTGGACACCAAGGAAGTCGTTCAGTCGCCCGGCTACCTGATCCCGAATGACACGGTGAGCTTTGTCGAGGCCAACCCGACCGCTTCGATCTCGATCGACGGCGACATCGGCCCGGGCTTCGAGCTCGATGCGGATGTCGCTCTAGCCGACATTCCGGATAACCGCACCTACAAGTACGTCTACATCAACGACCGTCCGGCGCTGGTCGATTCCAGCTCGCGCACGGTGGTGTGGGTCCGCTAACCGCGCCCACCTCTGTTGTTTGCGAACCAGACCGCTCGGCGATTACTTCGCCGGGCGGTTTGATTTTTCTCTCCCCGTGCCGCCAGGTTCCGCTAAAGTGCTGCAAATGCGGGTAAAGGCGAGCTTGGGACGGGCATGATCCTTCGGGCAGTGGCGAACTATCCGGTCACGGTGGTCCGGCCTCGTGGCGTCCTCGTGCAGGAGGGGCAAAAGACCGGCAAGCTTTACGTGCTCAAATCGGGCGATCTCGAAATCGTCCGCGATGGCTCCCTTGTCGCCAGTATCGGCGAGGCGGGTGCTATCGTCGGCGAAATGAGCGTGCTGCTCGATCAGCCACACTCCGCCACGGTCCGCAGCCGCATGAGCGCCGAAGTTTACGTGATCGACGACCCCAATGGCTTCCTCGATGCCAATCCAGCCGTCGCACGGCAGATTGCCAGCCTGCTTGCGGTGCGGCTTCAAAAGACCACGGCGCTCCTCGTGGACATGCGCCAGCAGGCCAAGGAACGCGAGGACCATGTGATGTTCGATAAGATCTTTGCCCTCCTCAAATAAGGACCAAGCTCGTGGCGGATTCCCCGACCTGGCTCAAATTCGAATGGTTTCCCTCCGGCTCAGTGCTGCTCGAACAGGGCACGCAGACTGGCAAGCTTATTGTCCTCAAGGAGGGCGAGCTCGAAGTGACGCGCGACGGCAAGTTCATTTCCTCGACGCGCTCGCCGGGCGCCATCTTCGGCGAGATGTCCCTGCTGCTTGAAAAGCCGCATACTGCAACGGTGTCCGCTGTCACCGACGTGGAATGCTACGTTATCGAAGATGCGCTCAAGGTGCTGGAGACCCACCCCTCTTGGACCCTGCAAATCGCGCGCCTCCTGGCGCAGCGCGTCAACAACACTACGCAACTGCTCATGGAAGCCCGCCCGGGCCGGGATGAAGAGGACGATGACGACCGGCTGATCATGCCGAACTACATCATCTCCGACTGGGCCGACCCACAGGTCTAGTCTTGGACAAGCCTCATCTCACCATCACCTACTGCACTCAATGCAACTGGCTGCTGCGCTCCGCCTGGATGGCCCAGGAGGTGCTCTCGACCTTCAGCCTCGAAATGGGCGAGGTGACCTTGGTGCCGGGCACCGGGGGTATCTTCGAGATCCACCTCGATGGCGCAATGATCTGGGAGCGCAAGCGCGACGGCGGTTTCCCCGACGTCAAACAGCTCAAGCAGATGGTGCGCGACCGTATCGATCCCGATCGCGACCTCGGTCACATCGACCGGCCCCACGGGCCTGCGGCGGCGGAATAGTCTGTTTCCGCAACGCCGAAT
Organism: Pseudomonadota bacterium; assembly: GCA_023415605.1. Taxonomy (GTDB): domain Bacteria; phylum Pseudomonadota; class Alphaproteobacteria; order Rhizobiales; family Devosiaceae; genus Devosia_A. The sequence goes on along the minus strand of JAEZKB010000349.1, from coordinate 903 downwards.
GCCGCAAACTGCATTCCGAAAAGCATATTGCCACGGCGCGGCTCGCGGCTAGAGTCCGCGCAAAGCCAGCAATTGCGTCGCGCCGGCCAACACGGGAGAACGCCGCCTCATGAAATCGCTCGTCAGCCTCGCAGCTGCCACGCTGCTCGCGCTCGGCCTCGCCGCGCCGTCAATCGCCCAGGACTTGCCGGACCTCGGCGGTCGCACCATCAAGGCCGTGACCGAAAACGCCTATTATCCGCTGAACTTTGCCGATCCCAAGACCGGCGATGGCATTGGTCTCGAATACGACGTCATCAACGAGGTAGCCAAGCGCATCAACGCCAAGGTCGAGTGGAACCTCTCGAGCTGGGACGTGATGATCCAGTCGGTTAAGGACGGGCAGTTCGACATCGGCGCCGACGGCATTTCCATTACTGAGGAACGCAAGGCGCAGATCGACTATTCCGATCCGTTCATCATCATCGACCAGTTCCTCCTGGTTCGCGCCGATGAAGAGCGCATCAAAGGATCCGAGAGCTTCACCGAAAATACCGATCTCTTCTTCGGCGCCCAGACCGGCACATCGAGCTTCTACTCCGCCGCGGGCATCGTCGGCGAAGGCAACGAGGCCCGCATCAAGTCCTTCGACACCTTCGGCGCTGCCGTGGCCGCCCTCAAGGCGGGCGACGTGGATGCGGTGATCGTCGACCAGGCGGCCTCCGCTGGCTACCAAGGCGCCGATCCAGGCGCCTTCAAGACCGTCGGCGAATCCCTCTATTCCGACCCGATGGGCTTCATTTTCACCCCCGGTTCCGATCTGGTGGCGCCGTTCAATGCCGGCCTTGCCGCAATGAAGTCCGACGGCACGCTCGATGCCATGATCTCTCGCTGGTTCTTCGAGTACGGCAAGTAAGCTCTATG
>JAEZKB010000338.1 GCA_023415605.1 Pseudomonadota bacterium | reverse complement strand
TGAGTGGACGGGCGAATTCTGACCGCTATCACGATAGGGGCATCAAGGTTTGCGAACGCTGGAACCTATTCGAGAACTTTTTGGATGACATGGGGGAGCGGCCACCTGGAACTACGTTGGACCGTATAGACAGCAACAAAGACTATACTCCCGAGAATTGCCGCTGGGCCACGAAGTGGGAACAAGCCCGTAACAGACGGCGGAACCGCTTAACTCTTGAAACCGCAACCCAAGTGGCTGTCGCGCGGCTCCGTGGCGAAACATGCCCATCGATCGCAAAGCGGTTTGCGATCAGTGAGAGCCTTCCGAGAGAAATCGCCAAGGGAAGAACCTGGCCAGACGCATTAGAGGCGGCAAAGGAGATCGTGCGCAATGAGGCTTGAATGTTGCCCCTTCTGCGGGGGTGAGGCGAAACTCGAGGAAGCGCAGGGCGGGCAGGCCGTTAATTTCGATCCTGTTTACCGGGCTCAATGTTCACAGTGCTACAGGACGGACTTTCCCTTCCGGAGCTGGAAGAGCGAGGCGATTTCTGAATGGAACCGCCGCGCCACCCCGCCAGCTCCTGCACCTGACGGCTGGGAAGTGGCCGGCTTCCGATATCGGTATGAGCCCCAGCTTCAATGGCACCTAGTCGAATTCGAGGACCAGCTGCCACGTCGCGAAGGCTTTGCTCAGCTCGAAATCCAGAAGGTGTACGCCCCTGCTCCCCCTGCTCCTACGGAGGCCCCCGATGCCTGAGACCACAGCCCGTGACGTGATCGAGAAGGCGGTGCGGGAATTCTCGTACCTGCCGCCTGACAAGACGTTCATGATGCTCGACTATTCGGGGTATGCCGTGGGAAGCGCGCCCCACGTGGTCCGGGCCCCGGACGGCAACATTGCATTCACGTCTCGCGAGCACGGGCCGGCACGCGAGTTCTTTGAGACCAAGCGCGCCGAGCAGTGCGTGGGGATCATTCTCGACGCTCTTGCTGCTGCTGGGTTGGTGATAGCCGCTGCTCCTGCGGAGAACAGCGTGAAGACTCTGCAGGAAAAGCTCGCCTCAGCTCGGGCGTTTGTTGAGCGCCACCCCGCCTTGTCGCTGATCGATTTGGCGGAGTTTGATGCGTTCCTGAAAGTACCAGAGGGGCTAGATGCCGCCGCTCCTACGGAGGCGAAACCATGAAATTGCGCGACATCATTGACCGTATCGACCGATCAAAGCGTTCCGATCCCGTCGACGGGTACGGCATTGCGAGCGAGCTTGGGGTGTCGGTGGATCTTGCCGAGGTCGACCTCGAAGACCACGGCGTCTCGAAATATCGATATGCGTCATGGATATGCACGGACACTCGTGTTGGTGGCTCCATCATCTTCCTTGATGGCGAACCGGTCGCAGCAACCTGGCAGTCGGCGCGCAAAGACGATGAGCGATACTGGTGGTTTAGCGCGGAGGCCGCCGCGAAAATGCGGCAACGACTTCTCGACATTCAAATCAAAACCGCTCCACCAGCGGTGAAGTTGGTCGACTTGGACATGGATATGTCCGATGGATTCCATGTCTCATTTTCGAGCCAGCTACTTACCGATGATGTGATCTGGCGAGGTCGACCAGCCAAGGTCGTCAAGGTCTACGGCACTCGATATGAGCGCCCGGTCGAGCACTGGTCGACCGTCGATCTCGAGCAGGATGGTGTCGTGACGCCCAACGTCCCAATGGAGGACGTCTTGGTGCCTTACTGCCTGCAGGAGGCCCCCGATGCCTGAGAGCATGACCACCTCTCTCCGCTCTATCACCACCACTGTCGCGATTGGCGCATAACAATGGGAAACCAATGAGCGAGGTTTTCGACGAGGACCTACGGAAGGTTGGGTTCACAGCAATGGCCCGCCGATTTCCGCGATCGGAACGCGGGTTCAGATATATCTGCCGCTTGAACGGTGTCGATCCCGAAAAGGCCCCTCATGCATGGAGGTATGCTTCGAGCCAATGGATGCTCGATTATGTCGAGAAATTAGCTGCGGGCTCTGAAGGAGAGCGAGTGCTCTTGGAAAATGACGGGTCAGTGAAATGATGACGATCCATCAAGCCCTCGCCTATCTGGACTCCCAAGCCCAGGAAGCGAAGCGCATCGCGAAATCGGCCACGAATAAAACCCAGGCCTTTGCCGCTCGTGCCGTGGCTATCGCGCTCGAGGAAACGGCAGAAGTCATTCGAGGGGCAAGCAATGGCAACCGTCGTTGAAACTCCATTGAACTGGATCGACCTACCGGACGGGGGCGCCTCAGCCACCACACCGTTCGGGTCATACGCGGTGGAACGAGCTGAGCCAGAATTCGGAATTGCGTTTCCCCGATGGTCGTACCGTTTCCATGAGTATTACTGCGAGGAGCGCTTCGAGTGCGAAAGCATCGAAGAGGGCAAAGCGTTAGCCCAGGCCCACTGGAATGAGCGCGTCTCTGGAATCTTCCGCATTCGCGAGGAGGACCAGCCAGAAGTCTACGGCACGGTTGAACAGGTCTTAGTCAACCTCGAAGGCATGGGGGGTGGCGTCCACCTGCTGGTGAAGGTTCCCGACGAGTACGAATGGAAGAAAGGCGAAATCGCAATCTGCTACGTCATCGAGGATGAGGGGGAAGTGAATGAGCGAAAGCATTCTTGATGACGCCGATTGCGAACCAGTAACCGATGGTCCCGTGGGGTGCGTCTGCGGCGACTGCCAGACATTTCCATTCGGATGGCACGGTAGCAATTGGAAATGCCGCACGGCAGATCGGTGCGTCAACCCTGATGATCGCGCATGCTCCCGCTGGCACCAACGGGCACCTTTTGACTTTGCAGCGGAGCGCGAGTTGAACCGCGCACGAGCGGAACTCGTGGACACCCTGTTCTCATCATATGCCGTCAGCAGCAAAGCCTATGTGCCGAAGCCGCCGCCACCGGGGTTACGCGGTTGCACCGATGGCGTCGTGTATTTCATCGACTGCTGTGAGTTCACGAAAATCGGCCACACACACCAGTGGGTCGAGAACCGGATAAAAGGCATCGCGACCCACAACCCATTCCCACTGCGTCTGTGGGCTCTGATACGTGGCCTGCCTGCTTTTGAGAGGGAGTTCCACACCGTATTGGCGGACTACCGGCATGCGAACGAATGGTTTCGTCTGCCGCCAAAAGTCAAATCCAACATCCGAGCGTTCGTGAAAGATCATGGAGGGGAGGTCTATCACAATGACTGAACGCCTTCTGGTTCCGATCGCGGCCGCCATCGCCGAAATCTGGCCCGAGGGCGGCGCTCCGCGCGAGCGCACCGTGCGTGAAGATATGATGGAGCGCGGGCTTGCCTTCCGCGTCGGCAGGCAGTGCTACACTACGCGATCCCTCATTGACGCGTACAAGGAGGAGCTTGTCCCATGCGGAATCAAGTCCGAAACATCAGAGGCAAACTCAAGCCAGTCAGGCGAAGAAAAAAGGACGGAACCACCTACTGGGCGGCGCGGGGGTTCGTCCCAGTCCGCGAGGCAGATGGCAGCATTACCAGAAGACGAGTTGAGCATAGCATTGGCGGTGACACGGCAGCGGCTCGGCAAGCGGAAACGGACCGGCTCAACAAACTCTACGAGGAACGCGCTACTGCCATCACCCGCCCGCTGACGTTCGCCAAGGCGTACACCAACTATATCGACCTCGGGTTCCCGGTCCCGATCTATGGCGAGAAGATCCTGAAGCACATCGGCCTGCGCCAGTGTCAGGAAATCGACGACACGTTGATGGTCGAGCTCGCCAAGTTGGTGTTCAAGCCGGACGCCAAGCCGTCCTACATCAACCGCCACCTCTACACGCCCGTCCTGTCGATCCTGCGCAAAGCGCTCAAAGAGAAGGCGCCACTGCTCACGCGCCCCAAGGGGTACAAGGACAAGGACGAGACGATCTCGATTCCTGATGCGGCTTGGCTGCGAATGCTCTTCCCGCATCTCAGCCGAGACACGCAGGCGCTCCTGCTGTTCCTGACGCTGCACGGCCGCCGCCTCGGCGATGCCCTTGGCCGCAGGCCATCGGACTTCAATCCAAACGAAGGCACAATGATCGTCGGCAAGACGAAGAACGGCGAACCCCTCCTGATCGACCTTCACCCTGAAGTCGTGTCAGCGATCCTGAAGATGGATGGCTGGCAAACGCGGAAGTGGCTGTTCAAGGACGGCCCGAATTCCGGTTCCAACGTGAGGAAGGACATCATCATCGGATGCCTGAAAGCCTCCGGCCTTGATCCGGAACTGATCCGCAATCAGGGCAAAGCCATCCGTCTCCTCGAGACGGCGGCCGTCCCCTACTTCACCCCTCATGAGATCGGCCGGCACTCCTTCGCGACCCGGATGCTCCGAGCGGGCTACTCGCTCCAGTACGTGAAGGATGCCGGCGGGTGGAAGTCGATCGAGGTCCTGTCGAGATTGTATGGGCACCTGGAGCGGAAGGATTGGGTTGTAGGGGTCCACAAAGTCGGCAACGCGCTGATGGGCGAGATTAGTGGGGGTGAAGTGGGGACGCCGCTACTGGAGATTGATCGGTGAGGTTCGCCCCCGTCTCCCACATTTCCCCCACCGTTTCCAACTGTTCACGGCGCGTTCGGGCAACGTTCAGCACGTTTAGCGCCGAAAAAGCCTTTGTTTTTCAAGGGAAGTGGCGCACCCAAGAGGATTTGAACCTCTGACCTCTGCCTTCGGAGGGCAGCGCTCTATCCAGCTGAGCTATGGGTGCGAGGAGCGGGAC
>JAEZKB010000292.1 GCA_023415605.1 Pseudomonadota bacterium | reverse complement strand
CCCCTGCTGCCCGTCTATAGAAGGCGGACGGTGGGGATGCCGAGGGACGGGATTTCATGAACACGATCAGCCATAATTGGGCCGAGCATGTCGCTTTCGGCGCACTTTCCACGCATTTCCCCGCCAGCGTCGGCGAAGTTCAGGAGATCGTGCGGCAATCGCCGAAAGTGCGCGCCATCGGCGCACGGCACTCGTTCAACGCTATCGCCGATACGCCCGGTGCGCTGATCTCGCTACGCTCGCTGGAGCGACGGATCGAGATCGATGCGGCCAGTCGCACTGTAACCATTGATGGTGGGATTACCTATGCCGAGCTGTGCCCGGTGCTCGAAGAGGCCGGCTGGGCACTGTTCAACCTGGCGTCGATCCCCGATTTCACCGTCGTCGGCGCGGTTTCCACCGCCATCCACGGCTCTGGCAACACCAACAAGAACCTCGCCTCGTCCGTTGCCGCCATCGAGATCGTCACCGCCACGGGCGACCTCGTCACCTTCCGACGCGGCGAGCCGGATTTCGATGGCGCCGTGGTCAATCTCGGCGCGCTGGGCGTCGTCACCAGCATGGTGCTCGACCTTGTGCCGCGCTTTGAGGTCCGGCAGGACGTCTACCAGCGCCTGAGGTTCGATGCCGTTGTAGACAATTTCGACATGCTGATGGGCAGCGCTTACAGCGTCAGCCTCTTCACCCACTGGAACGGCGATGTCGTCGATCAGGCCTGGCTCAAGAACCTCGCCACGGCCGTTTTGCCAGCCGATCTCTTCGAAGGGAAACCGGCCACAGACGAAGCAAGCCCGGTGGTGGGCAAGCTGCCCTACGGCACCACCGCCCAGCGCGGCCTGCTCGGCCCCTCCTACGACCGGCTGCCGCATGCGCGCATCGGCGCAATCCCTGCCGTGGGTTACGAGTTCCAGTCCGAGTATTTCGTCGCCCGCGCGGACGCGCCGGCGGCGATGCGGGCCATCCGCAAGATCGAAGCGGCGCTCCATCCGGTGATGGTAGTCTCGGAAATCCGTACCATCGCGGCGGACGAGCTCTGGATGAGCATGAACTATCAGCAGGACGGCGTCGGATTTCACTTCTCGTGGGAGCGCGACTGGCCGGCGGTGCGGACGGCATTGCTGGCGCTCGAAGGCGCGCTCGCCCCGTTCAACCCGCGTCCGCACTGGGGCAAGCTCTTCGTCATGCCGGCCGCAGAGGTGCGCGGCCGCTATCCCAAGCTCGGCGCCTTCCGCGACTTGGCCACCCGGCTCGATCCAACAGGCAAGTTCCGCAATGGCTTCGTCGACGACTATGTGTTCGGCGCCTAGGTGAAGGTCCTGTTCCCGGCCGCTTTGCATGGCTCCTCACGCGCAAGTGCTGTGGCTTCTGCGGGGTAATGCGGATAAAGGGAGGCGTCGCCATTGGGAGGCGATGTCCGGGGAGCGGGTATGGGGCCCTATATTCTGGTAATCGACCAAAGCACGACGACCAGTCGGGCCTTCATCTTCGATGCCAAGCACCAGATCGTCGCCACCTCCCGCATGGATGTGACCCAGCACCACCCCAAACCTGATTGGGTGGAGCAGGTGCCCGAGGAAATCTGGGCCACGTGCCTCTGGGCCTGCAAGGCCGCCATCCGGCAGGCCGGCATCGATGCATCTGAAATCGCCGGCATCGGCATTGCCAACCAGCGCGCCACCATTATCGCTTGGGACCGCAAGACCGGACGGACCATCGGCAATGCTCTGGTCTGGCGCGACCAGCGCACGATCGCCGAGTGCGACTCACTCAACCATACCGGCCACGGCGAAATGGTCAGCCACAAGACCGGCCTGCTGCTGCATCCCTATTTCTCCGGCAGCAAGATCACCTGGATGCTGGACACTATCCCCGGCCTGCGTACTCGTGCCGAGGCTGGAGAGATCGCACTCGGGACGGTCGACAGCTTCCTCATCCATAAGCTGACCGGCGGCAAGGTGCATGCCACCGACGCCAGCAATGCCAGCCAGACCATCCTCTTTAACATCGAGACCAACGAGTGGGATTCTGAGCTGCTGGCCCTGTTCCAGGTGCCGGTCGCGGTGTTGCCCGAGGTCAAGGACAGCGCCGACAATTTCGGCCTCAGCGAAAGCTCGCTCTTCGGGGCGCCGATCCCGATCCTCGGCGTGGTCGGCAACCAGCAGGCGGCGCTGATCGGCCATGCCTGCTTCGAGCCGGGCATGCTGAAATCGACCTATGACGAGCACTGCTTCGCGCTGCTCAACACCGGCAGCGATATCGTGCGATCGAAGCACCGGCTACTCTCGACCATCGCCTACCGGCTCGACGGCGAACCGACCTATGCGCTCGAAGGCGCGATCGTCTCGGTCGGCGGTGCGCTACGCTGGCTGCAGGACGATCTCGAGCTCTTCGAGTCCAATGAAGTGGAGCGGCTGGCGCAATCGTCCGACCCCACCAAGCCGATCTATCTGGTGCCGGCCTATGTCGGTGCCGGCGGCGGCTGGCAGGAGGAAGACGCCCGGGGCGCCGTGTTCGGCATCACCGCCGGCATCAAGCGCCGCGACTTGGCGCGCGCCGCCCTCGAGGCAGTCGGCTACCAGTCGCACGACCTCATGGAGACCATGCGCCGCGACTGGGGCCGCAACCGCGAGATCAGCATCCGCGTCGATGGCACCACCAGCGGCTCGGATTTTTCTATGCAGTTCCTCGCCGACCTGGCGCAGGCCACCGTCGACCGGTCGGTGATGACCGACGTCACTCCGCTCGGCGCCGCCTGGCTCGCCGGCTGGAAGGCCGGGATCTGGAAAGACGCCGAGGGCTTTGCGGCCCAGCGCGCCAGCGACCGCCAGTTCCAGCCGCGCATGGATATCCGCCTGCGCGACGAGAAGATCGCCGGCTGGCGCGACACCGTTCGCCGCGTCCGCCCGGACGTAGAAATGACCGAATAGGGGCCCTGGGCGATCCGCGCTAGCGCAGAGCCCGCAGCGCATTGAGGATCACGGCGACGTCGATCGCTTCCTGCAGCAGGGCGCCGTGCAGGGGCTGCAGATAGCCGAGGGCGGCGAGCAGCATGCCGCCGACCGAAAGGCCCAGGCCCACATAGACGCTCTGCAGGGCTATGACCCGCGTTCGCTTGGCGATGCCGATCGCTCTCGCGAGCGGCGCGATCTGATCGACGAGGAGGACCACGCCGGCGGCCTCGGACGAGGCGGCGGCACCGCGGGCGCCGAGGGCAACGCCGACATCGGCGGCAGCGAGAGCCGGGGCGTCGTTGATGCCATCGCCCACCATCATCACCGGCGCGCGCGCCTGTTCTTCGACGACGAGAGTGACCTTCTGTTCGGGCCTGAGTTCGCCATGGACCGCATCCACGGCAAGCGTAGAACCCACCGCGTCGGCGATCTCCCTGCGGTCACCGGAGGCGAGGACGACGCGGGTAATACCACTGCTGCGGAGAGCCGAAAGGAGCGCTGCAGCATCCGGGCGAACTGGATCCTCGAGCACGATGACCCCGGCGATCTGTCCCTCGACAGCGACCGCGACGGTGGTGAGTTCCGGGGCGAGACCATCATGAAAGCGATGCGGATCGATGCCGCCCGACCTGTCGTGCACGAAGGTATTGCCGCCGACCACGACATGCTTGCCCTCGACTCGACCCTCCAGGCCGACGCCCGGCGTCTCGCTGACATGTTCGGGCGGTGAGAGGGGCAGTTGCTGCCGCCGAGCCGCTGCGATGAGAGCTGCGGCGACCACGTGTCCGGAGGCCTGATCGAGGCTGGCGGCGAGCCGCAGAACCTCGTCGGCAGGAAGCGTCCCACTGGTGCGGATGTCGATGACCTCGGCGGCGCCCCGGGTCACGGTGCCGGTCTTGTCGAGGATGGCGGTGGTGACCTTTGCGAGGTTTTCGAGGATGCCACCATTCTTGACCAGCACACCGGTCTTGGCCGCCCGGGACATGCCCGAGATGATGGCGACCGGCACTGCGAGGATTAGTGGGCACGGCGTTGCCACCACCAGCACGGCGAGGGCGCGGATATGGTCCCCAGACAGCATCCAGGCGGCAGCGGCAATACCGAGCGTCAGGAGCAGGAACCACCAGGCGTAGCGGTCGGCCAGCCGCACCATCGGCGCTCGCGCCCGTTGCGCGGCCTCGACGAGGCGGACGATACCCGCATAGGTGCTTTCGCTGGCCGGCCGGGTCGCCACCATGCGGAAGGCGCCGCCCACCGCTGTGGAACCACTGAGCACCTCGCCGGCAACTTCGACCCGAGCGGGCATGGATTCGCCGGTGAGCGCCGACAGGTCGAGGAGGGTTGGGCCGGTGACCGCACGACCGTCGACAGGAAGCACTTCGCCCTGCCGGATCATCAGTTCATCGCCGGGCGCAATCTCGGCGATCGCGACCTCTTCGAGCGTCTCGTCGCGATAGCGAAAGGCCGTATGAGCCACCCGGCCGAGCAGCGCCGTCATCTCGCGCCGGGCGCGACCCTGCGCGTAGCTTTCGAGCAATTGGCCGCCAGCATACATCAGCGCCACCACGTTGCCCGCGAGAGTCTCGCCGAAGGCCAGCGCCGCGGACATCGACAGCGCGGCCACGATGTCGAGACCGAGATCGCCGCGCCGCAGTGAGCCGATGATCTGCCAGACCAAGGCCGCCAGTACCGGGACTGTCGCAACGCCCCAGATCCATGTGGAGACGGTAGGAGAGTGCAGCCAGTAGATCGCGGCGCCCAGCGCCAGCCCGAGGAGGGCCACGACGACAAGGAGGTAGTCCCGGATGGCGATCGACATGAAGCAGCTCAGGTGATGCTACACCGACAGTTCCCGACATCGGCGATAGCCGCGTTGACGCAGATCAAGGGCCCGGCCCGGCGTCTCTAGTCCAGCCGATGCGCGTTGCCGATGATCGTGAGTAACACGGGGGTACCGTCGGGCGGTAGGGCTGTGGCCGGCGTCTCGAAGGCAAGGGTCAGGGACGGATCGCTGCGTTCCACCACCACATGCGCGACCGAGCCGACATAGGCGGTCGAGACCAGGCGCCAAGGACTTTCCGTCGCCGCGCTCAAGTGCAGTTGTTCTGGACGCAGCATGATGCGGCCGGGACCGTCCTGACCGGCGACGGTGAGTTCGCCCAGCGGCGTGCTGGCTTGGCGATCCGCCACGATGGCGTCGAGCACGATGGCCTGGCCGAGGAAGGAGGCCACGGTCTCGTCGGCCGGCGCCAGGTAGAGGTCGCGCGGCAGGCCGGCCTGAGCGAGGCGGCCGTCGCGCAGCACCACCAGCTGGTCGGCAAAGCTCATCGCCTCTTCGCGGTCATGCGTGACCAGCACGGTGGCAATTCCCGCTGCAGTGAGAATGTCGGCCGTGGCCTTGCGGAGCTGATCGCGGAGGCCGGTATCCAGCGCCGAGAATGGTTCGTCGAGCAGCATCAGGCGCGGCTGCCGGGCCAGCGCGCGCGCCAGCGCGACACGCTGCTGCTGGCCGCCCGACAGCTGGTGCGGCTGGCGGGTCGCCATGCCGCGATCGAGTTCGACGAGGTCCATGAGCTTGAGCGCCTGTGCCTCGCCATCGACGCGATCCCGGATGCCAAAGCGGATGTTTTCGACGACGCTCAGATGCGGGAACAGCGCCCCTTCCTGCATCACCAGCCCGATATTGCGGCGATGCGCCGGCACGCCCGCCGAAGCATTGGCGATGGGTTGACCGTCGAGGGTAATCTCGCCGCAATCGGGGACTTCGAAGCCAGCGATGAGGCGCAACAGCGTGGTCTTGCCCGAGCCGGACGGACCGACGACGGCTGTGCGGGAGCCCTGGGCGACGTCGAGGTCGAGATCGGCTAGGGCTTGGGTCGCGCCGAAGCGCTTGCCCAAGCCACGAATAGAAAGGACGCTCATCGGGCCCCGGTAGCCTGCCTGTGGAGGATGACGCAGAGCGGGATGGATAGCACAACCATGGCCAGCGCGAAGGGGGCGGCGCCCATATGGTCGAATTCGCCCGTCCGCGACCAGAATTGTGTCGCCAGAGTCTCGGTGCCGATAGGCGAGAGCATCAGCGTTGCGGTGAGCTCGGTGACGATGCCCATGGCCACCAGAGCCATGCCGGCAGCGATGCCGGGGAAAGCCAGCCGCAGCGTGGTGCCCACGGCGGCGCGGAGCGGCGGCCGGCCGAGCGCCACCGCGGCCTGCTGCAGTTCCGCCGGCACCTGCGCCAGACTCGCCCGCACCGAAACGATGGCGCGGGGCAGGAACAGCAGCACATAGGCGATGAGCAGCGTCGCCACAGTCTGATACAGCGGCAGCGCCACCCGCACGGTGATCGCGACCAATGCCAGCGCCACGATCACTCCGGGCAGCGCACCCACATAGAGATGCACATTCTCCAGCGCCCGCTGCAGCGGACCGGGAGCCCGCGCCGACATCCAGGCGATCGGCAGCGAGACGAGGCAGACGAAAGCTGCGCCCAGCACCGCATAGAGGGCCGACTGGCCCAGTGCCCAGCCCAGTTCCGGCAGGTGCCAGGCGTCGACTCCGCCAATCAGCATCCAACGCACCAGCGTCACCATCGGCAGGCCGACTGCCAGCACGGTGGTAACGATCGGCAGCAGCATCCAAAGCCAGGCCGTCTGACCGAGCGTCGCCATCGGCGGCACGCGCGCCGCACCACCGCCGACGCGGGCATAGCGGCGGTCGCCGCGGAGCCAGGTTTCGAGCGCCAAGAGGCCCACGGCGGAGGCCACGAGCACGATGCCCATCAGGTTGGCCGCCGGGCCGTCATAGACCGCCTGGAACTGGTTGACGATGGCCACCGTCAGCGTGTCGTAACGGATGAGGACGAAGAGCCCGTATTCAGCGAGGAGATGCAGCGCGATCAGCAGCCCGCCGCCCAGCAGCGCCAGTCGCAATTGGGGCAGCACGACGGTCAGGAACACCTTCGCAGGCGGCACACCCAAAGTCGCCGCGACATCCTCGGCGGCCGGATCGAGGCGGCGGAGCTGCGCGATCACCGGCAAGTAGACCAGCGGGAAATAGGCCAGCACCGAGATGCCCACAGCCGGCCAGAGGCCGCGCAGCATCGGCACCGAACTGTCCCAGGCATAGGCCATGACGAAGGCCGGTATGGCAAGCGGCGCCACCGCCAGCCAGCGCCACAAGGCCCGCGCCGGCAGGTCGGTGCGTTCGGTGAGCCAGGCCAGTGCCAGCGCCAGCAGGGTGCTGAGCGGCACCGCCAGCGCCTGCAGCAAGACGGTGGACAAGAAGATCTCGCCAACCTTGGGCCGGAAAATCATCGCGGCGGCCGTGTCCCAGCCCGACTGCACCAGCACCCAGACGACGAACCCGGCCGGGATCAATGCCAGGGCCGCGACCACCAGCGCCGCCCCGACCACAGCCGGGTGCGCCGCCGAGCGGCGGTGCCGCGTCAGCTTGGGCGCAGTGGCCGTTGCGGTGGTGGGCAGCGCGAGGGTCACGTCACATCACGCCGGCAGCGGTCATTAGCATCACCACTTCCTGCGCGTTGAGCAGGGAGGGGTCGACCTTGGGGTAGCCGATGGTGGCCAGCGGTGGCAGGATCGGGTTGGCCTCGACGCCGCTGCCAACCGTATACTCGAAGGCATGATCGCGGAGCACCGCCTGCCCTTCGGGGCCGGTGATGAAGGCGAGGAACTGCTGCGCGACCTCGGGATTGTCCGACGCCTTCAGCACGCCACCGCCCGAGATCGAGACGAAGCCGCCGGGATCGTCGGCGCCGAAATAGAGATCCTTGAGTTTGTCCGAACTCTCGCCGGTCGCGGCTTTGTCGCCGTGATAGTAGTAGTTGTAGATCAGCGCGCCGGCGACCTCGCCCATATTGGCGCCGCGCATGGCTTCGAAATTGCCGCGATAGACCAGCGCGTTGTTGCGCAGGCCCGCCAGCCAGTTGGCGGTCTCGTCCGAGCCCTTGAGTTGCAGCAGCGCCGAAACGATGGCCTGGAAGTCGGCGCCGGCAGGCGCAGCGCCCCACCGGCCTTGCCATTCGGGCTTGGCGAGGTCGAGCATCGACTTGGGCAGGTCGGCTTCGCTCAGGAGTTCGGTATTGTAGACGAAGACCGTCGTGCGCGCGGCGATGCCGGTCCACATGCCGCTTTTGGGGCGAAAGTCCTCGGGCACCTGCGCCAGGGTCTCGGGCGCCACGGGCGAGAACAGACCGGCCTCTTCCACCATCGTCATGGCGGGCGAGTTCTCGGTGAGGAACAGGTCGGCGGGCGAGTTGAGTCCTTCCTGAATGATCTGGTTGGCCATCAGGATGTCGGTGCCCTTGCGGATCGCCACCGGCACGCCGGTCTTGGCGGTGAAGGCATCGGCCCAGGCCTGCGTCAGCGCCTGATGCTGGCTGGTATAGACGGTGATGCCCGCCTCTTGCGCCAGTGCCGGGGCGGCAAAGGCGGTGACAGCGAGAACGGCAAGAAAACGGCGCAGAAAAGGCATCGAAAGTCCCTTAGTCGACCCACAGACGGCGGAGATTTGAGGTGGATTTGTTGATGAGATCGTAGTGCTCGGACTTGCCTTCGCGCTCGAAGATGGCGCGGGCGGTACGTTCCAGATCAAAGAGGATTTCGCGATGGTCCGGGCGGCGGAAGAGGCTCTGCGCCCAGGTCACGGCGACCTCGCGGGTGCCGCGCGTCACTGGCTCGACCCGGTGCAGCATGGTGGTCGGATAAGTCACCGCCGATCCCGCCGGAAGCTTGTAGGCAGCCTCACCCCCGGTGGTTTCCATCACCAGTTCGCCGCCGTCATAGCTTTCCGGGTCGGACAGGAAGATGGTGACGGAGACATCGGCACGCATATGGTCCGGTCCCATCAGCGGATTGTCCATGTGACTGCCGAACTGCATGCCGGGCACATAGCGTGCGAACAGCGGCGGGGCAAAATGTCGCGGCATCACGGCAGAGGTGAACACGGCGTTGTTCTTGAGTGATGCGATCACCTGGTGCTGAGCCGCTTCCAAAGCGGGTCCGGCGCCGAGTTGCTCGTTATTCTTGACCAGCCGCGAGGCCCAGCCGGAACTCAGGACTCCATCGACGAAGACGCCACCCGCAATGGTGCTGCGGAGCTCGTCGAGCCCGGCCGAGTCCAGCACATCGCCAATACACAAGATCATCCAAGGACGCCTTCACTCGCAACTTTTGCTGCATAAAGCATAGTTGACTTGCCCTGTCAGCTTTCATTAAGCGTTGCCCCCGCGGCCTGCAAGCCGCCTCAGGTCGAATACGGGGGTTGGTGTGGAGCGAAAGACGCGAATCTGGATCGGACTGGGCACCGCCCTTCTGGTCGGCAGCACGTCGCCGAGCGCCATCGCGGTGGCCCGTGAAACGCCGGTCGCCGATCCTGCCGTCAAGTCCGGCGCCCTCCCCGACCGGCCCCGCGTTCACATCGCCCAGGCCGAAGCCGCGGGCGAAGGCGGCCCGAACGAGGGTGGCGGGCCGGTGCTCGGCACCATCACTGAATTCCGCCTTTCCAGCACCGATGCCAGCGCCTTCGTCTATGACGCCAAGGCCCAGGTGGCCGGCTATGTCGATCTCGTCGCCAAGGCTTATTCGGCGGCGCAGGATGCTGCGGCCACGCTGCGCGAAGCCGTGGATGCACTCCAGTCTACGCCCACGGCAGAAACGCTAAATGCCGCTCGTGAGGCCTGGCTCGCCGCGCGCGCTGCCTATCTCGAGACCGAGGCCTTCCTCAACTATGCCGGCCCGGTCGACGGTCCTGGCGGCCCGTTCCCGCGCCTCAATGGTTGGCCGGTCGATCCCGCGCTGATCGATGGACTCCTCTCCGACAGCAATCAGTCGCTCGCCTTCCGGGCCATCGCCCGGCTCAACAAGGTCGAGGCGCCGGCCAAGATCACCACGGGCCTCCATGTCCTCGAATATCTGCTCTGGGGCAATGACGGCGCTGTTACTGCCGAGGCCTTTGCGGGCGAAGCCGGGGCGCGACGCGGCGACTATGCCGCTGCCCTAACCCAGCTCTTCCTCAACGACATGACCGTGGTCGCCGCCGCCTGGGCACCGGGCAGCAACAATTACCGCGCCTCGGTCGAGGCCATGGACCAGCGCAACGCGCTCGGCCGCGCCTTTGCCGGCATGACGGCCCTGCTCGGCTACGAAGTGCCGCTGCGCCGCATCGGCGCTGGCCTCTTCCCGGCGAACGTGAATTTCCAGCCATCGCCGTTCAGCCAGACTTCGGCCGACGACCTGACGCACGCCTTCGTCGGCGCCAAGGCCGTCTATTTCGCCACCGGCCTCGACACACTGGTCGCCGGCATCGATGCCGAACTCGCCGCCAAGATCGAAGCGGGGTTCGAAGCGGCGGAAGCCGCGATCGGCGCGATGAGCGCGCCTTATGAGCGCTTCCTGGCGCCGCCCACGGGCAGCCCCGAGCGCGCCACCGCCGATGCCGCCGTCAAGGCGCTCACCAATCTCGCGCGTGATCTTCGCCAGGCCGGTAACCGGCTCGGCATTCTCGTTGTCGTCCCCGGCATGTGACCGGCGGCGATTGATTAGGGCAAGGCAAGGCGGCGACCGCCCCACCCAGTCCGCAGCGTCGGTCCCGGAGCACGAGAGGGTCGTGCGCCTCGGCCGCAATGGAGAGGACTCCTCATGCTGACCCGTAGCCTCATCACTCTTGGCGCCGTGCTGCTCACCAGTACTGCCCTGGCACAGGACATCACGTCCGTCGCCGATTTCACCACCGACAAGGCCAATGACCTCCGTGGTCTCGCCTATGCCGCCGACGGCAAGATCTATGTATCTGGCCATGCTGGCGACCAGTCCGCCGAAACCAATCCCGAGACGCGCTTCGTCATCGGCCGTCTCAATGCCGACGGCACGCCGGACACGACCTTCGGCGATGACGGTTTCGTCGAGCTCGATCTCGAGCCGGCCCGCATGGAGCAGTCGCTGGCTGTTGCCCCGCTCGCCAACGGCGACGTCGTCGCCTCGGTGAACGTCTGGGAGGAAGATGGCGGCATCTCCGTCAACCTCCTCCGCTTCGACGCGACCGGTAAGCAGATCACCGGCACCTGGGGTGGCGACACCGGCCGGGTTGAAGTCGTGTTCGGCTGGCCCAACGCCAACAATGACAGCTTCCCCGATGCCGAGAAGCCACCGCAGGACACGGCGTGGGATCTCAAGGTCGACAATTCCTCGGGCACCGAAAAGCTCGTCGTCGCCGGTCACGGCGCCGCGGCCGAAGGTTCGGGCCGCACCGATGCCGACCGCTATGTCACCCGCCTGATTGCGGCTGACGGCAGCGTCGATCCCGAGTTCAACGGCGGCAAGCCGTTCACCTACCACTCTGCCCAGGCCTTCAACGAAGGTGGCCGTCGCATCGCAGTCGAAGCCGATGGTGCGATCCTGAGCGCCGGCTACACCAATCTCGGCGACACCCTGCGCAACCACGTCATCCTGATCCGCCTCAACGCGGATGGTACGCTCGACCAGACTTTCGGCGGCTTCGTCTCGCCGCAGTCCTCGGCCGACGCTGTGGGCCTGAGCGCCACGCCCGGCGTGGCCGTGTTCAACCCGCTGGTCGCCGATGGCGGCTTCACCGAAGCCTATGCAGCAGTGAAGCTCTCCGACGGCAGCTACGTCACCACCGGTTACGGTGGCGCGACCGCCGAGGCCGTCCCCTCGACCCTCGGCCTGCAGACCACCGTGGGTCCGGACATCGTCTCGTTCAAGGTCAAGGGCAACGCGCTCGACACGACCTACGGCCTCAACGGCAATGCCGTGATCCAGTCGGAAGGGTTCACCGGCGCCGACGCGCTCAAGAGTAACGAAGAGCGCGGCCGCCTCGCCGTTGCCCTGCCGGGTGACCGCACCATGCATGTCGGCTTCTTCGGCGGTGTCCCGGCGGCGGTGGTCCTCGACGCCAACGGCAAGCTCGATACCACGGTCAGCGGCGACGGCATCCTGACCCTGCCCAACGACACCATCGCCTCGCAGTTCTTCGGCGCCGCCGTTGCGCCCGACGGCAAGCACGTCGCTTTGTCGACCAACAACAGCAAGGCGGGCGCCCGCGTCGTCATCCTCGAACTGCAATAAGCGTTCGCTATACGGACAATGAAAAAGGGCGGCTCCCGGGCCGCCCTTTTTTTCCTGCAGCTGGGGTGCCACCTACCGCGCAGTCTCGTAACTCAGACTCCATTCCCGGTAGCGCCGACGCCCATCTTCGAGATGCCGGCGCATGGCGGTGCGCGCGTCGTCCGATCGCCGGTTGGCAATCGCGTCGAAAATCCCCTGGTGCTCGATCTCGATGGCGTCGAGGAACACCTGTTTGCTGGTGTCATCGGTAAAGCTGGTACCCAGCACCTTTCGCGGCAGCAGGCGCTCGCCCATATCGTCGACGAAGGTGATGAAGCGGCGGTTGTTCGTGGCTTCGGCGATGGCGCGATGGAAGGCCCTATCGGCGCCGCTGGCCAGCGTGCTGTCGCCGGTGTTGCGGCGGAACAGGGTCAGCGCCTGCGCCATGCGCAGAAGATGCGTCTCCGTGCGCCGCTCAGCCGCCAGGCCCGCCGCTTCCACCTCGATGGCAATGCGGAACTCCATGAAGTCGAGGATGTCCCCGATCTCCTGCGGCGCCGCCATGTACATGGAGGCCTTGCGCTCGTCCGGCTTGGAGACATAGACGCCGCTGCCGCGCAGCGAGCGCACCCGCCCCTCGGCCTTGAGGCTGGCAATGGCTTCGCGCACGACGGTGCGGCTTACCGAAAACTGTTCACAAAGCTTGTCCGCGGAGGGGAGCTTGTCGCCGGGTTTGAGATTGTCGGCCTCGATCAGCCGGAGCAGGTCGAGCTTAACCCTGTCCGTCAGGTGCAAAGTGCTATCAGTAGACATCGTAGAAATTTTCAAAGTGGTGTCAGCTACATAGCGCTTCGGACGCGCGAGTGCCAGCGCACTGCGCTTGCCGACTTCCATGATCTATCATACTTCTTTTCAGAAGTCATATTTATCGGGAGGATTGCCAATGTATGTCGGGACGCAGCTGGGTGGAGACCAGTACGCCAAGGTCGGAGACCGCTATCTGCGCCAGCTCGCGCAACTGGGCGTGAAGCATGTCTGCATCGATGCGCCGGGTAACCCATGGGAATGGGATCGGGACCGGCTCATGCGGCATGCGGAGCATATCGACGATATGGGCCTCATCCTCGACATGGTGCAGCTGCCGCTGCCGTCCTCAGGCATCGAGCGCAACCATACCGCCCCCGGCATTGTCCTGGGCCGGCCCGGCGAACGCGATCGCGAAATCGATGGCATCTGCCGCATCATCGAGGGGCTCGCGGAGGCGGGGATCGGCGCCGCGAAATACAATTTCAACGTCCTGGGTATCCCGCGCACCGAGTCCGAGACCGGCCGCGGCGGCCAGAAACTTTCGACCTGGCGCGCCGACAAGGCGACCAATGCCGACACCCTCACGATTGCCGGCGAAGTCTCCGCCGACGAGTTCTGGGAGCGCATCACCTACTTCCTCGAGCGCGTCATTCCCGTCGCCACCAGCAACCGCGTACGGCTTGCCTGCCATCCGCACGACCCGGCAACACCACCCGGTTTCCGCGGCTTCGAAAAGCGCGTGCTGAGCGACGCCGAGGGGCTGATGAAGTTCGTGCAGATCGCCGAGAGCCCCTACCACGGCCTCAATTTCTGCCAGGGCACGATCGCCGAGAGCATGGAGAACCCGCGGGCGGAAATCGGCGAGGTGATCCGCTGGTTCGGCAAGCGCAAGAAGATCTTCAACGTCCACTTCCGCAACATCAAGGGCGGGCGCTTCTCATTCACCGAGGAGTTCCCCGACAATGGCGACATGGACATGCCGGCGGCGCTCAAGCTCTATCACGAAGTCGGTTATGACGGCATGATCATGCCCGACCACGTGCCGCACATCGACGCCGACAACTCGATGGAAACCGCGTTCGCCTTCTGCTTCGGCTACATCATCGCCCTGTTCCAGGCCAACGGCTGGGACCCGTACGGTGCCGATGTTCCGCGCGGCTTGCGGTGAGTATTTTGGCGGGGCGCCGCCAGGCGCCCTGCATCCTAATACGCTGACCATTAAAGATAGTTCGGCTGCGGTCCCTGCGAAGGCAGGGACCCACTTACCCGTCCGAGTGGAGGCGAGTTGGGTCCCGGGTCAAGCCCTGAACAACAGCTGGTAGGTCGCTAAGCTCGTGCCTCAGGCATGCGCCTCGATAAGGCCACGCAGCACATCGCGCTCGGCCGCATCGAGCTCGGTCAACGGCGGGCGGACCTTGCCGGCAGAGCGGCCGACGAGGTCGGCGCCGGCCTTGATCATCGATACCGCGTAGCCCTTTTTCTTGTCGCGCAGGTCGATCAGCGGCAGGTAGAAACTCTTCATCAGCGCATCGACCGTCGCCGCGTCGCGCTGGCGCACGGCCTTGTAGAAGCGCAGCGCCAACTCCGGCACGAAATTGAACACGGCGGAGGAATAGGTGGTGACGCCCATCTCCAGATAGGGCTGGGCAAAGACCTCGGCCGTCGGCAGGCCGCCAATGTGGACCAGCCGGTCGCCGAGGCGATAGTGAATGCGCTGCATGAGCTGCAGGTCGCCCATGCCGTCCTTATAGCCGATGAAGTTCGGGCAGGCTTCGGCAAGCTTCTCCAACCCCGCAGGCGACAGCTTGGTGTTGTCGCGCGCGTAGTAGATGACACCCAGGCCCACTGCGTTGCAGATGGCCTTCATGTGTTCGATGACCCCGGCCTCTTCGGCCACCATCAGGTAGTGTGGCAGCACCAGGATGCCGGCAGCGCCTGCTGCTTCGGCCCGCCGCGCCAGATCGATGGCCATCCGGGTGCCGTAACCAACACCGGCGAGGACCGGCACATCCTTGTCACTGTTTTCCACAGCGGTTCGGATCACCCGGTCGTATTCGTCATAGCCGATGGAAAAGAACTCGCCGGTGCCCCCCGCCGCGAACAATCCCGCCGCGCCGAACGACGAGAGCCACTGCAAGCGCTTGGCATATCCATCGGCGTCGAAATCGCCTTCGGCGTTGAAATCCGTGATGGGGAAGGACAGCAGCCCAGAGCCGATCTTTGCCTTGATCTCGTCGAAGGTCACGGCAGTTCTCCCCAAAAAAGTAGTATGATGACTTTTCAGCTAGCACCGGCTTCCGGAGCTGTCAACGCGATGGCTGGCACGGCTGCTGGCACCGGTATCGTACCTCAGGCCTAGGCAAGAAGTATGATTCATCGTTGACAGCGCCGACTTTGACCGACAGATTGCCGCTTATCCGAACCGAAATATCGGCGGGATGTAATCGGGCCAAAGCTCGGAGGGAGGCGACACAATGCGCCTGGCTTTTGCTGCCCTTGCCGGAGGTGCCTTCCAGGCGCCGGCACTGGATCGCTGGATGTCGCTTATCTGGGCGCAGTCATCGTCACATTGGCGGATGCAAGCGGTTCCGGGTGCAGCGGACTTCGAAAGAGGAGGCGACGCCTAAGCGACTTCCGTAACGACAACGCGGGTGGCGACAGTTGGAGGGTCGTGCATCTGCCAAGATCTAGTTCATTTTTGGAGGAGAGAAGTATGGACAAGAACAAGTTCAGCCGCCGCGACATCCTGCGTGGCTCTGCGGCTGCTGGCGCCGGCCTCACCATGGCTGGCATGGGGCTCCCTGCGCTGGGCCAGGACCAGCCCAAGCCCGATGCTCCCCTGCCGGTTGGCGGCTCGGGAAAGCTGACGGTCATTCACCGCACCGAGTATTTCGAAGCCGCCCAGACCGCATTCCGCGACACGGTGCAGGCCTTTGCCGACTCCAAGGGCGTACAGCTCGATATCTCGACCACGAACCCGGAATCCTTCGGCGACTTCATGGGCAAGATGTCGGCGGCCGTGAAGGCCGGCAACCCGCCGGATTTCGCCTACACCTCGAACGTCTCGATCTCGCAGTTGCATCTGCTCGACCTCGTCGAAGACGTGAGCGATGTGGTCGACCAGGCTGTCGCCAAGTACGGCGAGATCATGCCGGGCCTCAATGCCGCCAAGACCGCCCAGCTCGACGGCAAGTGGTGGGCCATCCCGCTGATCGGCACCACGACCGGCTACTTCGCCCGCGGCGACAAGCTCAAGGAAAAGGGTATCGACCCGGCCTCGCTCAAGACCATCGTTGATCGCCGCGAAGCCGCGCTCGCCATCTCGGGTCCCGACTTCTACGGCTGGGGCTTTACCCCCAACCAGTCGGGTGACGGCTTTGGCTTCCTGATTTCGGTGGTACAGGCCTTCGGTGGCCACTTCACCGATGAGACCGGCCAGATCGTGACCTTCGACTCTCCGGAGACGGTTGCCGCGTTCGAATTCCTGCGCGAAACCTACGACCGCAACGGCAAGTATGCTGCCATGCTGCCGCCGGGTATCGAGAGCTGGAACGACACCGGCAACAACGAAGCGTACCTGGCCGGCCAGATCGGCTTCACCCAGAACGCCTTCTCGATCTACGCCCAGGCCAAGCGCGACAACAATCCGGTCTACCCGAACACGCTGCTGCTGCCCGCTCCGGCGGCCATCAACGGCGACAGCCGCGACGGCGGCAATGTCGGCGGCTGGATGACCATCTTCAAGGGGGCGCCAAACGTGGCTCTCGCCAAGGAGTTGGCCCTCAACCTGCTCGACCCGGCCAACTTCGGCAAGATTTCGGCGCTTGGCGGCGTGCTGTTCACGCCGGCTTACGCCAATCTCTGGACCGAAGAACTGATGGCCACCGATCCGAACCTCGCGACGATCCGCGCGATGGTCAGCGTGACCGATCCGTTCCTGGGTCAGTCCTGGCCGGCCAACCCGAATGCAGGCGTCGACGCCATCCGTGCTCAGGGCGTGCTCGAGCAGTCGGTGGGCAACACGATCTCGGGCCGCATGTCGCCGGCCGACGCCGTCAAGGACGCTCACCAGAAGATGGTGGACCTGTTCGAAGAAGGCGGAATCATGCAGCCCTAAGGGCCGTAGCTTCCTGGTTGGGGGCGGCGATGCTGCCCCCGACCACTAACCCCGTGCCGCGCGAAGCCGTCACACCGTGACCCCGCCGGCGCCAACTCCTGCACCCAGGGCTGTGGGTGCTTCAGCTGGAAGGAGGCTTGACCATGGACAAGCGCATCTCTCTCGATATGCCCGTAGGCGGCACCAACACTGCCGCGCGTCCGCGGTTCAAGTTCAAGGACATACTCGGCCGCGATTGGAAGATCGCCTATTTCTTCGTGCTGCCGATGATCATTCTGATGGCGGGCCTGATCTTCTGGCCGTTCATCAGCGCCATCCTGATGTCGATGACGACGTTCAATTTCAACACCGGCGAGACGGTGCAGGTCGGCCTGCGCAACTACCAGCGTCTCTACACCAACTCCGATTTCCTGCTCAGCCTGTCGAACACCATCAACTTCACCTTCTGGTCGCTGTCGATCAAGTTCGTGACCGGCATGACCATCGCCATGATCCTCCATTCCAAGTTGCCGTGGCGCAACCTGATGTCGGCGATCATGCTGCTGCCCTGGATCGTGCCCGAAATCGTGACG
>JAEZKB010000211.1 GCA_023415605.1 Pseudomonadota bacterium | reverse complement strand
GCGTTCTCGGCCGCCTCGCCGAGACCGCCGAACCCGGCGATTATCTCGCCGCGGCCACGTTTGTGCCCGACTCGGCTGTGGACTCCCTGCCCTTCTTGCCGGTGAAGGCATTGGCATTGCCGGAATTAACCAGCAGCGCCCGGGCCTTGCCGCCGACGAGGCGTTCGCGGCACCAGTCGACGGCGGCCGACGGGCACTTCGATCGGGTCAGCACACCCGCGACGACGGTGCCCGGGTCCATGGCGACGAGCAGCACGTCGGTGCGGTTCTTGTACTTGATCCCCGCTTCGGCCGTGGCGAAGCGGACGCCTGCGACCTCCGGCAGCTCGGGATAATCTTTGGGCGCGAGGGGAGAAACCGGGTGGGCCATGATGCCGTCCTTCTGGCGGGAAGTGCCCGACCCGTTTGCCCCATCGTGATCCCCCGCGCAACATCTTCGCGTGCGATGATGGTGCTACTTGCGCCCAAACAGCGGCGCCTTGCCCATGATGAAGCCGCCGAACCGCTTCTGCAGCTGCGGCGCGATCACATAGACGATGGTGAGCACCATGAGCGGCGCCAGGAGCAGCGTGCGCTGCCAGATGGCCCAGCCATCGGTCAACGGGAAGATCGCGTAGATATAGGCGGTGATCACCGGATAGACGGCGAGAAAGGTAAGCATGGCCTGGCGCCAGCGGATCGGCGCTGCGGGCTTTGCAGGCGCGGAGGTTGCAGTCATTTCAATGGCGGACATGGGGAAAGTCTCCAGTTGTGTGCCGCTCGCAATCGATACGGCGCGTTTCGTATATATCGAAACGGATCGTATCGTTCAAGGTATATGAGCTATGCGTCTGGCGAGCGGACACACCGGCCGGGCTGTCGCCTTCCGGGTGCATGAGAAGCGAACAACGGCGGAGCAAAGCTCAGACGTTGGTTCGTATGTCCCCTCGCGGGGACCGAAGTTTTGCTCCGCCGTCGTGACCGGGATTTGTGGCGTTCACCGGGACGATCCGGGGCGTTTAGCGGACTGCCCCACCGCCGCAGGGTTCTTGTCCTGACCAGACCACGCTCTTCGCGTTTCTCCAGTCGAACCCCTTTGGATGGCGCCGAACACAAGCTCCATCGCGGCAGCAAATTAAGGCGGCAGGCTACCTATTCCTGCCAGACCTTCCCGGCTTGGCCTGGGGTTTGCCGACGCTCACCCCACCCAGCCTCTCCACCCCGGCCGCTCGTTTGCAACCTCGCTTGAGGGGTGGCGATGGGTTGAATCTACCTCACTCGGAACGCGCGGGGATAAGTCGGTGTAGATTTCTGACAAGCGTCTGAACCGATTGCTGAAATCCTGAACGATGGATGACGCAAAGCTGACGAAGAAGTCCAACAGTGTGCATCACAAAGTGAGCCCTTGAGCCTAAGCGCGGGCCATGAACTTTCATCGTGTGATGGTAGGGCGCGTGTCGTGACCCATCCCCACACTCGACTGTCATCCGTGCGCCAAGCAGGGACCCACTCAGCAGCCTGAGTGGAAGAGATGGGTCCCAGGTCGGAACCCGGGATGACAGCTGGTGAGGACGAGTCTATCGCCGCACGACGTCGGCGACGGCCTGGGCCAGTTCTTTCTGCGAGAACGGCTTGGAGAGGCGGGGGAGGTCCATGACGGAGCCGCGGGGGAGCTCGGCGTAGCCGGTGGCGAGGATGACCGGCATGTTGGGGTAGATCATGTGGATCGCCAGAGCCAGCTGACTGCCGGTCATGCCGGGCATGGCGTGGTCGGAGATGACGAGGTCGATCGGCTCGCCGGATTCGAGCACTGCCAGCGCCGCCTTGCCGTTGGTGACTTCGTGCACCGAATGGCCGAGATCCTCGAGCATCATGGCGGTGTTCATCAGCACCAGCGCGTCGTCGTCGACGGCGAGGATATTGAGATGTCGGTTGGCGGTCTGCTCTTCGTCGGCCAGTGGGACGAACTGCTGCACGGCCGGGGCTTCGGCAGCGGGGAGCCAGAGTTCGGCCGTGGTGCCACAACCCTTCTCGCTCTTGAGGATGAGCTTGCCACCCGATTGCGCGGCAAGACCATGTACCATGGGCAGGCCTAAGCCGGAGCCCTTGCCGATGCCTTTGGTGGTGAAGAAGGGTTCGGCAGCCTTGGCGAGGGTTTCGGCATCCATGCCCTCACCCTCGTCGGAAACCGCGACGCAGAGATAGGCGCCGGGGTTGAGGCCCTGCTCATTGCCGGCCTCGATGCGTTCGGCATGCACCGCAATGGTAATGACGCCCCCATTGGGCATGGCATCACGGGAGTTGACGCAGAGATTGAGGATCGCCGTTTCGAGCTGGGTCGAGTCGGTAATCGCAGCCAGCGGCGCGCCATTGAACTGGGTTTCGATGCGCACCGTCGGGCCAAGCGACGGCACGATCAGCGACACCAGCCCATCGATCAGCTGCGGCACATCGATGGCCTGCACCTTGAGCGGCTGGCGCCGGGCAAAGGCGAGCAGGCGCTGGGTGAGCGTGGCGC
This sequence comes from Pseudomonadota bacterium, assembly GCA_023415605.1. Classification (GTDB taxonomy): domain Bacteria; phylum Pseudomonadota; class Alphaproteobacteria; order Rhizobiales; family Devosiaceae; genus Devosia_A. Next base: position 334 of record JAEZKB010000211.1, on the reverse strand, counting down.
CGCGTTGCGCCCCCTGCACGGCATTGTCGATGAGGCGGGTGACCTTGGGATCGTCGGGCAGGTACTTGCGCACCAGTTCGAGGCTCGAGAGGATGGCCGTCAGCAGATTATTGAAATCATGCGCGACGCCGCCGGTCAGCTGGCCGATGGCATCGAGCTTTTGCGCCTGCAGCAACTGCTCGCGCGCCTGTTCGAGCGACATCTGCGCGTCGCGCTTTTCGGTAATATCGCGGGTGATCTTGGCAAAACCGAGCAGGTCGCCGGCATCGTTGTGGATGGCATCGATAATGACATGGGCCCAGAAGCGGGTGCCGTCCTTGCGGACGCGCCAGCC
>JAEZKB010000201.1 GCA_023415605.1 Pseudomonadota bacterium | reverse complement strand
TCATCACCCTGGCCAAGGGCCTGGAGATCACGGCCAACCGGCGGGCCGTTCAGAAGGTCGACATGCAGTCCGGCACCGGCGGGCTGCTGTTCGAGGAGGAGCATTCGGGCAGCAACGGCACCAAGCTCGACATCCCCAAGCTGTTCATGATCGCGGTGCCGCTGTTCGACAAGTCGCCGTTCCAGTACCGCGTGCCCATCCGGCTGCGCTATCGGCTCGGCCCGCCACTCATGTGGACGCTGACCATGTTCGGCGCCGACGACATCGTCGAGAAGGCGATCAAGGAGACCGCCGAGCACGTCAAGCAAGGCACGGCCGCAACGCTGTTCTACGGCGTGCCGGCCTGACGATGTCCGACCAGGGCGACCTGCTCACCCCCGAGCTCGCCGGGCGGCTGGAGAAGCTGCTCGACGAGCTGCGCGCCACGCCCTGCACCGGCCAGGAGGCGGCGCGCCAGGCGAAGGCGGCCGGCATCGGCATCGTCGACACCAGCCGCCGCGCCTTCCTGGTCGACCTCACGGTGCACGAGGGCACCCTCTTCCGCCTCCAGCACTGGCTCAAGCTCGCCATGGCCCGCGACCCGGTGCCCATGGTCCTGTTCTGCCCGCGCTGTGGCACCCGCCATATCGACCAGGCCGACCCGGCCAACGGCTGGCTGAACCCGCCGCATCGATCGCACCTCTGCGCGTCGTGCGGCAACATCTGGCGGCCGGCGGACATCGCCACCGTCGGCGTCGCCAACATCGCCACGCGCGGCCGGCTCGACGTCGACCCGCCCCTGCAGGCGGGCGGGCTGCCGTTCGATCACGCCGACGGCGAAAAGAAGGATGAGGCGGCATGAAGATCACGATCGAGAACACCGACCAGATTGTCTCCGTCGAAACCCGTGACGGCGCAAAGGTGCCCGCTCGTGTCTGGCGCGGCGTCACCGACGGCGGTGTCGAGTGCCAGCTCCTGATCACCCGGATCGCCGTTCACCGCGACGCCGCCACCGCGGCATTCGAGCGCGAGTTGCAGGAGCATCCGCCGTCGCCGATGGAAGGACCGCGCGCCTTCGACCTTCGGCTGTTCATCGACTGAGACCGGCATGAGCAGCACCACCGCCATCGAATGGACCGACGCCACATGGAACCCTGTGCGCGGCTGTTCCCGCATCTCGCCCGGCTGCGGCGGCCCCAACCATCAGGGCGGGTGCTACGCCGAGAAGATCGCAGCTAGGTTCAGCGGGCCGGGCCAGCCGTTCGAGGGCTTCGCAAAGCGCACGGCGCACGGCGGCGCCTGGACCGGCAAGATGGCCCTGGTCGACGACATGCTCACGCTGCCGCTGCGCTGGCGGAAGCCGCGGCGGATCTTCGTCAACAGCATGTCGGACCTGTTCCACGAGAACCTGCCCGATGAGGCGATCGACAAGGTTTTCGCCATCATGGCGCTGGCGCCGCAGCACACATTCCAGGTGCTGACGAAGCGAGCGAACAGGATGAGAGCCTATTGCTCGGGTCTCGCGCAACAACCCGAGCGGCTCGGCTGCCACGTTGACCCCCGCGACCGCAAGACGATCACCAAGACTTTGCACGCCGTGCCCCTGCCGAACGTCTGGCTCGGCGTCTCGGTGGAAGATCAGCCGTGCGCCGATGAGCGCATCCCCGACCTGCTGGCCACGCCGGCGGCCATCCGGTTCCTGTCATGTGAGCCGTTGCTCGGGCCGGTCGAGCTTCGGGACATAGAGGACGGCATCGACGTCCTTCGGCGAAGGTCGGGCGCGCGCATCGACTGGATCATCGCCGGCGGCGAGAGCGGCCCCGGCGCCAGGCCCGCGCACCCCGATTGGTTCCGCTCGCTCCGCGACCAGTGCACGGCGGCAGGCGTGCCGTTCTTCTTCAAGCAATGGGGCGAGTTCGTCACCGAGGATCAGTCGCCCGAAGACATCACGTTGCCCGGCAGTTCAACGCTGCCCTGGTCGAAGGGGCTGACAGACGCCGGCAACATCCGCGGCGACAAGACGGCGGTCTATCGCGTCGGCAAGAAGCGCGCCGGCGCCCTGCTCGACGGCCGGGAGCATCGCGAGTTCCCGACATGAGCGCCTTCGCGTCGACCGCTCCGGGCGGCAATCCAAGCGTCAACCGCTACCTCGACGACAAGGCGATAGACCATATCGACCACGCGCTCGGTCGCCCGGTGTGGCCGCAGCGAGAGAGCTACCGCAATTACTTCTCGGTGCCGACGGACAGTGACATCGAGCGAGCCTTCGAGGCGTCGCCGCACTGGACGCTCCGCAACATCGCCGGCGACATGGCCTGGTACAGCGTCACAGATGCCGGCCGGAAAGCCCTGGCCGATCATCTGGCGACGGTCGGCTCAGCCCGCGCCTATGTGGTTCGATACCAGGGCCATGACCGCATAGTGCCGGCCTCGTCGCCCTCCAAGGCTCGCTACAGCTACTTCCTGGAGGTCCGCGACTGCCTTGGCGATCTCTCGTTCTTCGATTTTTCGAAGAGCACCACCGTTCGGCTCGCCCCATGACCCGCGCCACGATCACCCTGCGCGGCATGGCCCCCGCCGACGCCGTGCGCCGCTTCGAGACGCACCGCCAGCCGATGGTCGTGCAACCGCTGCCGGCCGACGGTGAGACCCCGCCGGGCTGGCTGCCGGTCCTGATGGCGACGCCCAGGCCGAAGCACAAGAGCGCGTCGACCATCCGCCGCAACACCGAGCGCCGGCGCGCGTACCTGGCGCGGCCGCAGTGCGCCACCTCTGCCCTCAAGGAGTAACCCATGCCGGATATGAGAGAGGAAGAGACGCCGCCGTGCCCCTGCTGTGGCTGCACTAAGATCATCATGACCTATGTGCGCAAACACTACCCGGCCGGCCATGCAGCATGGCGTACTTGCGCCGAATGCGGCTTGAACGGCAGCGAGGAAGCATGGAATCGCCGCGCCCTCACCCCAGTCCCAGCACCCGCGGGGGAGGTGGACAGGCTGAGAGCGCAGGTCGCGAACCTGACAGGACAGCTCGAGGACGACTACGAGTGGGTGCTGGACACCTACAATTCAATCGAGGCCGACGCGATGGCAGAAAACCGCCGCCTCTCTCTCCCTTCCCCGTCTACCGGGGGAACGAATCACATGACCAAGAACACACAGGAAGATGAGCGCGCCACAATCGAGACTGCGGAAAAGGTGAAACACGTAGTTGACGAGTGGGCCGAAGGCAAGCGGTTGACCAGCAATGAGATTTGGAATCTGCGCCATCGTCTCGCCGCCGCCCTCTCTCCCCCCACCACTGCCGGTATCTATGCCGGGGGAGCCAAGGCCGATGGCTGACGCTGACCTCCGCGCTCAGCTCGAGCACGACTTGGCCGAGGCCGAGCGCAAAGCCTGGGACGCGCTCGGTCGCTACAAGTTCTTCATGTTCGGCTATCACGCCGCCGACGTCGTGAAGTTAAATCGCCGCCTCGGTAGGCGAGGAAATCCCTTCAAGACCCTGGTCGAGCACGCCCGCGAGCGAGCACACACGGTCAAGGTTGTGGAAGCTGCGTTGGCGATCGAGCAGAGGAACATCGACGCATGAAGCCCGTCCGCATCCAGCTCAGCCGCCGCAAGGGCTGGCGCATGCCGGAAAATACGGTGAAGGTCGATCGCTCGACGCCATGGGGGAATCCCTATCAGGCCGGCGTCGACGGCGACGGAAACCGGCAATACCTAGTCGACTGCTTCCGCGCCTACCTCGATCGGCCCGAGCAGGCTCCGCTTCGTGAGCAAGGCGCCGATCGCCTGCGCGGCAAAGCCCTGGCGTGCTGGTGCAGCCTCGACGGCCCCTGTCACGCCGATGTCTGGTTGGAGATCGCGAACCAATGACCGACCGCCGCAACCTCACCATCCGCATGGACCAGGAGTTCATCGCCAGGCTCGACGCCGAGTGGCACCGCCGCGGCGTATCCAGCCGCGAGAAGGCCATCCGCCAAATGCTCGACGAGGTCATGCGCCGGCGCGAGCCTGCTACCCAGAGCCCGCCGGAGCCGCCGTTCGAGCTCATCAGCGAGGACTGGCTGATGGCCAACGGGTTCAAGTGGCACCAGTTCGATCGGCAGCCCGACAAGCACTGGCTGCTATGGCTGGGCTGGGCCGTCGACGGCGGCATGTTCACCACGTTCGAAGATCTCGGCATCGAGCTGGCGCCCACCCTGCACGGCAAGTGGTTCTGCTGGCTGCGCGGCGACTCGGCCGGCCGCTATCACCGCTTCATCCACGTCCGCCACCTGCAGGAAACGTTCGAGGTGGTCCGCCTCATCGAGGCAATGACCGGCCGAGCCTTCAAGCCGGAGAACTGCAGCGGCGGCATCTTGCGCACCCAGGAGCAGGCCGATCGATTGCGCCAGCCGACGTCGAGAAGGACGAAGCCGTCGGCCGGCCGCTCGTCGAGCACCAGGAAGCCCACCTCAAGGCGAGGAAGGCATGACCCTCACCTACCGCACCCGTGACGAGCCGCCCAAGATCGGCGAGTGGATCCGCTCGACGCGCCGGCCGCGGTACGCCTATTTCGTGGGCGGCATCCAGCGCAAGGGGCCGTACCGCTTCGGCGGCCGCGCGGGCCTGGACCCACCGATCGTCTACAAGATCGATGTCGAACGGCGGCCGGCTGGCACGCCGGCAGATGGTGATGTTGTTCACCCAATCTTTTGGGATTCGCGCGGATGACAGCCGTCCGCCCCCTCTCCCCTGCCCGCCAGCTGCGGCAATCGTCGCAACCGAGACGTGGGCTGTCGCGCGAGGAGGCGGCCGTCTACATCGG
>JAEZKB010000105.1 GCA_023415605.1 Pseudomonadota bacterium | reverse complement strand
CCCAACCCGTACGCCGGCCAGTCGCTAATCCTCGCAAAGCTGTGGAGGAGCGGTTATTCGCGGATGCTGCGGGTCCGTATCGAGACGGGTCCGGCGATGCGGCGGTTTCGAGGCGCGTCGGGGGACTGGTGATCAACCGAGCTTGGTGGGCCTTCAGAGGGGAACGGCCCGGAGTTGCCGGGCCAGCCTGATGAGACGTGGTGCGCGATACTGGGATTGAACCAGTTTCAGCAGTGGGCCTGCGTGGTGTTGTCTGACCAGCCCGGAATGCCTCTGAGCTGGCGACATGCTCGACAGTAGCGCTGCGAGCCAAGCGGGGCAAGCGAGACTCGTATAGTTTCCTATTGCGCGTTTATTGCGCGGACCGGGAGGCGACAGTGACGCAGGGCAAGCGAGGCCGGCGCAAGTTCGGCCGGATCCGGCAGTTCAATTCCGGCCGCTGGCAGGCGAGCTACACCGGCCCCGACGGAAACGTCTACATCGCCCCAAAGACATTCGACGCCAAGGTCGACGCGGAGGCGTGGCTCACCGATCGCCGGCGCGAGATAGACCGCGAGCTCTGGTCTCCGTCCAGCGGACAGGAGGAGCGTCCCGGCGCGCCGTTCGGCGAATATGCGGAGGGCTGGATCCAGATGCGCAGCATCAAAGATCGGACGCGCGAGCACTACCGGAAGCTGCTCGACAACCACATCTTGCCGACGTTCGAGGACGTCGACCTTCGCGAGGTGAACCCTGCTGCCGTACGCCGCTGGTACGCGACTACCGCGGTCGGGACGCCGACTATGCGCGCGCACGCCTATTCGCTGCTGCGAGCCATCATGCAGACGGCTATTGCCGATGACCTCGTCGACTCGAATCCGTGCCGAATTACTGGTGCCTCGTCGTCGCGTCGAGTGCACAAGATCAGGCCGGCTACTCTCGACCAACTCGAAACGATCGCCGGCGCGATGCCGGATCCGTACCAGGCGTTTGTCCTTATGGCGGCATGGCTGGCGATGCGCTACGGCGAGTTGACGGAACTCCGCAGGCAAGACATCGACTTGGTCGACGAGGTTGTTCGTGTGCGCCGTGCGGTCGTGCGCGCTGGCGACGACTTCAAGGTGACTACACCCAAGAGCGCTGCCGGGATTCGGGACGTCGCAATTCCGCCGCATCTGACACCGGCGATCGAAAAGCATCTCACCTTGTACGTGGGGAAGGCGAAGACTTCTCTGCTGTTCCCATCGGTGAGTGACCCCGACCGGCACTTAGCGCCGTCGGCGCTTTACCGGATGTTCTACCGCGCGCGTAAGGCTGCGGGACGAGATGACTTGCGTGTCCACGATTTACGGCACAGCGGTGCGGTCCTTGCTGCGGCGACAGGTGCGACCCTGGCCGAGCTCATGGGCAGACTTGGTCACAGCACTCCATCTGCGGCGCTGAAATACCAGCACATTGCCGGCGGCCGTGATCGAGCGATCGCTCAGGAGCTCTCACGAATAGCCGTCGGCGACACGCGGTAGTTCCTACCCTTAGTGCAAGTAGGCGGGAGTTGTGGCAGTATCTCGAATTACTGAACTTCTGCTCTGGTTGTGCACCAAAGCGATAGCGAGGGATACCGCCTCCCTCACAGTTGCGAGTAGCGGAGTATCAGGACCGGCGGGGCAGTACGGAGGGTTACGTCCACGCGGGACGGCGTAAATCGCGACTGCAACCACCTCCAGCAGTGAGCCACTTGAAACTCACTTACCGGAGCGTGATCCCCTTGGCCCAGAAGCCAATTCGACCCCCCGCAAAACGCCGCTACGGCAAGCTCAAAGAAGCCGCGGCCTACCTCAATGTGTCCGAACGCACCATCCGCCAGATGATCGCGGACGGCCGGCTGACCGGATACAAGGGCGGCAACCGGCTAATCCGTGTCGACCTCGACGAGGTCGAAGCGGTATTGCAGCCGTTCGGCGGCGCCGCATAGTGAACGCACGAATAAGGCCGGCCCCGCCACAGGACCGGCCTCCGGAAGACTCCGCTCCAAGCATTCTAGACCCATTCACGGTGGGATGCGCTTACTGCCAAGCGGTTCCAGGGCAGCAATGTACAAACCTCGTGACGGGTATGCCGATGCGGAGGGCGCTGGCCCATCCGCGTCGAATAGCGGCAGCCCGTCCCGACCTCGCAGCGGAGGACGGTGGTGATGAGAGGTGAGCGGTCAGATCGTGGGGGAGGTGATCGCAGCCGCGGAGTGGCTTCGGCAGAGAGGTATCCCGGAGCGCGGCTTCCATGCGCTGATCGCCATCGCCGAGAAGGCAGGCACCTCGTCACGGCAGGCATCGGTCCCGTGGAGCCACATCCGTGCCGGCCTTTACGGAGCATCATTGTCGACCGCTAAGCGGGCGGTGAAAGACCTCAAGTCCGCTGGCGTCCTCCGAGTCATCAAGCGTGGCTATGACAATCACCACGGAGGCGTGGCCGCGCCGATCTACGAGATTGGACAGCTGGGCGATTGGGTCACCCAGGTGAGCCAATCGTCTTTACACCAACGGGTCACTCAGCTGACCCAATCGGTGGGGGGCGAACGGGTCACTTCAGGGG
>JAEZKB010000089.1 GCA_023415605.1 Pseudomonadota bacterium | reverse complement strand
ATCCCGATGTGCGCAGCGGCTTGCGGCGGCGTGGGGAAAACGAGGACCAGGCGCAGGCACACTGCGATGCCGTGGTTGGCGACGTGCCGATGGAACGACTGCTGCAGGAGGTGGATGAGGTGCATGTGCTGACTTCGCTGGCCGGCTTCGAGGCGCTGTTGCGCGGCAAGCGTGTGGTTTGCTACGGCCAGCCTTTCTATTCGGGATGGGGGGTAACGGAAGACATGCAGCCGCATTCGCGCCGACAGCGGCTGCTGACACTGGATGAGTTGGTGGCGGCGACGTTGATCCTGTATCCGACCTATGTCAGCCGTACGAGCGGAAAATTTACGACACCGGAGCGCGCATTGGCCGAGTTGCTGGCCTGGCGCGAGCACGGACCTGCTCGCCTGCCGCTTTGGCGACGGGCCATGGCTCGGCTGCTGAGGAAGGACTAGGGCGACGTGGGCATGCTTTCTCACCCGGTCTTTTCCGCTAACTTGAACGAATGCATCCGGCCAACTGCTGGGGCTCGGTGGCGTTTTCCGAACACGTCGCAATGTTGGACTCCGGCCTTTGCAGAGGCAACGGAACTTGGAATCGGGCGGTTTGCGGAGCGTTGGAATGCTCAGGAAAATGCCGCCCCCTGTATCAGGAGCTTTTACTTTGGCTAACACGATCTTTTTCATGCACATACCGAAGACCGCCGGTACGAGCGTGCGGCATAGCGCTCTGGCCTACTTCGGGAACGACCGTGCGATGCTGCTGTACGGAGATGGTGCGAGTTCTACGTCGCCTGCCCTGCAGGAGCGCTTCCATGGCACCTGGCGTGAATCGGACCACGCTACCCGCGTCCGCCTGCTCTCCGATTTCCTTGTCGAGAACGACGTCCCGTTCTTCTCCAGCCATATGCGCATGGACCGCCTTCCCTGCTTTGTTCCCTCGCGCGCATTCACGATTTTCCGCGAGCCGGTGGCACGGGTGATCTCGCACTACCACCAATACCTCAAGACGCATCCGAAGATCTCGCTGGAGGAGTACATCGAGATTCCGAAGTATCAGAACATCCAGCGCCGGACGTTGGGAACAACGCGACTGAAGTCCATCGGCGTAGTGGGCTTGCAGGATCGGTACGAGGAGACGCTGCAGCGGGTGAATGCATATTTCGGAATCAACCTGCAACCGGCGCGAAAGAACACGGCTCCGATACTCACGCAGCTGAAGACACGCCTTGTTTCGCGCGAGCTGATGGACCGCATCGCACGTTTGAACGAAAAGGATATGGCGCTTTACGAGCGCGCACAAAAGCGCTTTGCGGAGCAGACGTTGGATTCATGTGAAGGAAATAAATTCGCGCATCATAAGTATTTTTAATTACTTCCGTAGATATGATAGAAATCCCATGAAGAACAAAATTTACTCCCGACGCGACCAGAAAAACGCTTAATAAATCCCGATTTTTCGCGCCACACTTCCCGCAGAGAAATATAATTTCACCAGTGAATTCCCCTTCAAATGTTCACTGAATTTTCTCAATCTTGATGCACTTACGGTTCGGACCGCTCACCCTTGCACTTCCACGTTTCTTTCCCCGCACGTAATGATCATTGACGGGCTCTCTGCTTTTCGCAACAAGCGGGTTCTGTTACTGCAGGGACCGGTAGGGCCATTCTTTTCACGTCTTGCGAACGACCTGACCAATGCAGGTGCCCGGGTCTTCAAGGTGAATTTCAATGGGGGCGACTGGTTCTTCTACCGGAATAACGCCTTTCACTTCCGGAGTGCGCCGCAGAACTGGCCGGTCTATTTCCGCGAACTCCTTTCCACGCTCGCTATCGACGTCGTCATGCTGTTCGGCGATTGCCGCGCCTATCACCAGATAGCACGCGAGATCGCGCGCGAGCACGAGGTGGAGATCGGCGTCTTCGAAGAAGGTTATGTGAGGCCGAACTATGTGACACTGGAGCGCGAAGGCGTGAACGGTTTTTCGCCGCTGCCGGACAAGCCGATTTTCTACCTGAACCATGTCACGCCGCGAAAGTTGCGTGCCGAGCGCGTGGGCGATACCTTCTGGTACGCGGCATGGTGGGCGACGCTGTACTACAGTGCAGCGATCCTGCTCCGCCCGCTTTTCCCGCACTATCGGCACCACCGTCCTCTGCAGTGTTCGGAAGCCTTCGTCTGGCTGCGTTCGCTGTTCCGGAAGCAGTATTACAAGGTGAAGGAACGCGGCATCCAGGAACGCCTGACCGGGCCGCTGTCGCGGAGATTCTTCCTGGTACCGCTGCAGGTGCACAACGATGCCCAGATACACGTGCATTCGGAGTTCGACACGGTCGAATCGTTCATCCGCCACACCGTGCGCTCGTTTGCGATCCATGCGCCGCAAGACGCACTGCTCGTCATCAAGCATCACCCTCTCGATCGCGGCTACACCGACTACAGGCACTTCCTGTCAAGGCTGGCCAGGGAATTCGGACTGGGCAAGCGGCTTCTCTATATCCATGATCTGCATTTGCCGAGCCTGTTGAATCACGCACGCGGAGTGGTGGTCATCAACAGCACGGTCGGGCTGTCTGCGTTGCTTCACCGTGCACCGCTCAAGGTATGCGGCGACGCGATCTACGACATCAAGGGCCTGACTTACCAGGGCAATCTTGCGTCCTTCTGGACCGAAGCAGCCGGGTTCACGGTGAACATGGATCTGCTCACGCGCTTTCAGAGCCATGTAATCGAGCGCACGCAGCTCAACGGCAGCTTCTACAAACGCCTGCGGATTCCAGGTTCGCATTGTGGGATGCGCTGGGAGCCACGCCGGAAGCTTCCTCAGGAGGGCTCTGATCACGCGCCGG
>JAEZKB010000008.1 GCA_023415605.1 Pseudomonadota bacterium | reverse complement strand
TCCTTGTGCAGGTAGATCGAATTCTCGCAGGTGAACCGGTAGGCAAAGCGCGGCCGGTAGAACGACGCATAGGCGTAGCCGATCACCTTGCCGTCGCGCTCGGCCACGAGGATCGGATGGCCCAGATCCACCATCTTGCCGAAACGCTCGGCCATAGCTGCTTCGCTCGGCGCCTCGGTTTCGAAGGTGATCACCGTCTCGTCGACATAGTGCCGGTAGATTGCAGTGATCTCGGGGATGTCGCGCCAGGCAAAGGGGCGGATGAAAGCGTCTGACATTGATGCGTCCAAAGCAAAGGGCAGCGATCCTTGTAGATCGCGGCCCCGCCGAACGTCCAATCAGACTTGCTGATTTGAGCTATTGGTTTATTCGCGGTTCCCGAACAGACGCAGCAGCATCATGAACAGGTTGATGAAGTCGAGGTAGAGGCTCAGCGCACCCATGATGGCGCCCTTTGCCAGCACGTCGGCACCGTACGACTCCGAGTAGCTCTCCTTGATCTTCTGCGTGTCGTAGGCGGTGAGGCCCACGAAGATCAGCACGCCGATGGCCGAAATGGCGAAATCGAGCGGGCCGGACTGCAGGAAGATGTTCACGATCGACGCGATGATGAGACCGATCAGGCCCATGATCAGGAAGTTGCCGATCCCCGTGAGATCGCGCTTGGTGGTATAGCCGTAGAGGCTCATCGCACCGAAGGTCGCGGCGGTGATGAAGAACACCTTGGCGATCGAGGCGTCGGTATAGACCATGAAGATCGAAGACAGCGAGAGACCCATGATGGCCGCGAAGGCCCAGAAGGTCGCCTGCGCGGCGCCGACGGAAAGCTTGTTGATGCCGAAGCTCAGCACCAGCACGAAACCGAGCGGGGCCAAGGCCACCACCCACATCAGCGGGCTGGTATAGAGCAGTTCGCCCCATGCCGTGAGCTGGCCGTTGGAGACGGCAGCCTGGTTGGAGAAGTAAGCCACGAGGCCGGTCACCACCAGGCCAATGCCCATGTAGTTATAGACCTTGAGCATATAGCTCCGCAGGCCCTCGTCGATGGCCGCGGCGGTCCCGGCCCGCGCTGCGGCGATAGTCGGTCTGTCGAATTCAGCCATGTCAGAATCCCTTCCCTGGCAACACATAGCGGCACGTTCGCCGCGTCGCCCGATAATATGGCGGCGTCCCCTCGCCATTACAAGGGAAAGCGGGCCTTCTGAGCGCACCGTAATGTCGCATGTAGCCAAGGGGTTTAGCGACGTTTTCGTGATCGGCCGTTCACCTTGTCCGGGGAAACTGTCGTACCCTGCCATTGTCGGGCGGAACCGATGCGGTCTACGGTCGTCATGCGGGTGTAACGAATCGCGTTGAGAAACGCGGCAGAGAGGAGGGTCGATTGCCCAGACTCTTTACCGGTCTCGAAATCCCCTCCCAGGTGGGTTTCATGCTCTCGCTCAAGCGGGGCGGCCTCACCGGCGCCCGCTGGATCGATCCCGAAAACTACCACATCACCCTGCGCTTCATCGGCGATGTCGATAGCCACACGGCCAATGAGGTGGCCGATGGCCTCGATCGGCTGGCCGAGAGCGAGGCCTTCTCGATCAAGCTCAGTCACCTGGGGGCCTTTGGCGGCGATAAGCCCCGCGCCCTCTATGCCGGCGTCGAGAACAACGACACCCTGGCGCACCTGCAGGCTAGCCAGGAGCGCGTGTTGCAGCGCCTCGGTCTCACACCCGAAAGCCGTAAATTCGTTCCGCATGTCTCGCTGGCGCGCCTGCGTGGCACCAGCGCCCATGAGCTGGCCGATTTCATCGCCATGGCTGGGCGCTTCGCCCCGCTCGAATTCCCGGTCGGGCGCTTTGTCCTCTATTCCAGCCGTGATTCCGTGGGCGGCGGCCCCTACCGCATCGAAGAGACCTACCCGCTCGCCGCGTGACACGAGGGCATTAACGCCATCTTTACCATCGCCGGGCAATGCCCCGGGCGGCGGCGCGCCAGCGCCAAATTGCCGTCACGATTGCCGCTATGGTCGTCAATTAATTCAAATGCGTCCGCGCGAAACCGCTTGGTAACCATAAACCGGCAGGATCGAATGAGCGGATGCCCTGAAGGGGCTTCTTCGAAATTAGGGATGCTTCGGCGATGACTTCGATTACCCGCACGCTCCTGGCCGGGCTGCTGGCCGGTGGACTTCTGGCGACCCACATGACGGGCGCTGCACTCGCGCAGGCAGCCGCCAATGCCACGCAGCTGGCGACGTTCAAGGCGTGGACCGCCTGGAAGGGCTCGGATGCGACCGGCGATGTCTGCTACATCTCCGCCCAGCCGGAAAAGTCCGAACCGGGCAACGTCAATCGCAGCCCGATCCATTTCCTCATCATCCATCGCAAGGGCATGGGCACCAAGAACGAGGTGCAGACCCTGATCGGCTATCCCTTCAACACCACCAATTCCAACGCCTCGGCCTCCATCGACGGCAAGACCTACCCAATGGTCACCGATGGCGAAGGCGCCTGGCTGGCCGACACTGCCGGCGAAGCCGGTTTTGTTGCGGCGATGAAGGCGGGCTCCAACCTCGTGGTCAAGGGCACCAGCCAGCGCGGCACCAACACCACCGACACCTACTCGCTGTCCGGTGTTACCGCCGCCATGGGCGAAATCGACAAGGCCTGCGCCTAAAGGGCGCGGGAACCTCGCAGTTGACGGCATCGTTGCGGCGGTGGAATTGCCACACGTGCTTTGCTAAGCATGCCGGCAGAACGAGGCCCTCTATGATCCGTCGCGCCACCGCGCTTGTCGCCCTGCTCGCAATATCCACTCTCCCTGCCGCGGCTCAGTCCGTCCGCTCGCTGGGCGAATTTCGCGACTGGTCGGCTTACTCCGCCACCGAGGGCAGTGGCGCGGTCTGCTTCGCCCTGAGCCGTCCCAAGGACGTGAGCCCAACGCCCGATGGCTTCACCGAGGCCTACCTTTATCTCACCCACCGCCCGGCCGAATCCGTCCGCAACGAGATCAACCTCGTCGCCGGCTTCACTTTTGCTCCCGATACGCCCGCCACACTGACCATTTCGGGCACCAGCTATGACCTCTTCACCGAGGGCGACGCCGCCTGGCTGCTCAACCCCGGCCAGAACGACGATCTCGCCGGCACCATCCGTGCGGGCTCGACCCTCACCATCGAAGGCACCACCTCGATGGGCATCCGTGTCGTCGAAACCTTCTCCCTCTCGGGCGCCACCGCCGCCTCCCGGGCCATCGAAAGCTGCTGATCTTCTTGATCCTCCCCCTTTGCCAACGGGGGAGGGGCACCAGTCGAAGACTGGTGGAGGGGGGTGCACGCTGTCTGGCTGCAGCAAACCCCCGGTTCACCCAGTGCAGGGCTCGTGACTTTCGCGTGAAACCAGCTTGTGATAGGTGGGCGCCATCCTATCTTCCACCACATGACGCTTTCCCGCCGGAGCCGGGCCTTATGAGCATTGCCCTCAACCTCGACCATGCCGCCAACCAGGCGCGCACCCGCACGGCCGGACGGCAGTCGTTGGTCGGGTTGAACAAGCCCCAGCTGCGCGACACGCTGATGGGTACCGGCCTCGACGAGCGCGAAGCCAAGATGCGCGCGAGCCAGCTCTGGAACTGGATCTATGTGAACGGGGTCACCGACTTCGACCGCATGACCAACATCCAGAAGGGCTTCCGCCAGAAACTTGCCGACAGTTTCCTGCTCGACCGGCCCGAAATCGTCACCGAGCAGATTTCCATAGACGGCACCCGCAAGTGGCTGTTCCGCTTCCGTGATCCGCTGAACCCGAACCTGCCGCCGGTTGAAGTCGAAACCGTCTACATTCCCGAGGAAGACCGCGGCACGCTCTGCGTCTCCTCGCAGGTCGGCTGTACGCTGACTTGCTCCTTCTGCCACACCGGCACCCAAAAGCTCGTCCGCAACCTCACCGCCGGCGAAATCCTCGGCCAGATCCTGATGGCGCGCGAGCGCCTCGGCGATTTCCCCGGCGGCCAGCGCCCTAATGATGGCGGCCTCGTACCCGCCCCGCGCGGTTCGGGCGGCTCCGAAGGCGACAGCCGCGCCATCACCAACGTGGTGATGATGGGCATGGGCGAACCGCTCTACAATTACGACAACGTCAAGCAGGCGCTGCTGATCGCCTCGGACGAAGCTGGCATCTCGCTGTCGAAGCGCCGTATTACGCTTTCGACCTCCGGCGTCGTGCCGCAGATTGGCCCTACTGGCAGCGAGATCGGCGTCATGCTGGCCATCTCTCTCCACGCTGTGCGCGACGACCTCCGCGACATGCTGGTGCCGATCAACAAGAAGTGGCCGCTCAAAGAGCTGATCGAAGCCTGCCGCAACTACCCCGGCCTCTCCAACGCCCGCCGCATCACCTTTGAATATGTGATGCTCAAGGACATCAATGATTCCGACGCCGACGCCCGCGAACTCGTACGGCTCCTCGCCGGCATTCCGGCCAAGATCAACCTGATCCCGTTCAATCCCTGGCCCGGTACCAACTACGACTGCTCGAGCTCGTCGCGCATCGAGCGCTTCGCCGACATCGTCAACAATGCCGGTTATGCCAGCCCCGTCCGCACTCCCCGTGGCCGCGACATCTTCGCCGCGTGTGGCCAGCTGAAATCCGAAACTGAGCGGCTGAAGAAGGCCGACCGAGACGCGTTGCTCAATGCCTGATCTAACGGCCATCGGCTTTGATGCCGACGATACGCTCTGGCATCACGAGAAATTCTTCGAGCTGACCACGGGGCGATTTGTCGAGCTGCTGCAGCCCTATGCCGAAGGTCCGCACCTCATCGAGCACCTGCATGCTGCCGAGAAGGTCAACGTCAAGCACTATGGCTACGGCGTCAAAGGCTTCATGCTCTCGATGGTCGAAACCGCCATCGACGTCACCGATGGCAAGGTACCCGGCAAGGTCATCGGCGACATCCTCGCGGCCGGCCGTGAGATGCTGAATCACCCCGTCGAACCCTTCCCGGGCGTCGAGGCGACGCTCGCGGAACTGGCGATGAGCCATACGCTCATCCTCATCACCCGCGGCGATCTCTTCGACCAGGAGAGAAAGCTCGCGGCATCGGGTTTGTCCAGGCACTTCAACGCCATCGAAATCGTCTCCGACAAGACCGCCCCGGTCTACAAGCGCATCTTCTCCCGTCATGGCGAAGGGGCGCCGCGCGCCATGATGATCGGCAATTCGATGCGCGCCGACGTCGTACCCGCTCTCGAAGCCGGCGCCTGGGGCATCCATGTACCCTCCGAGCACGTCTGGGCTCTCGACCTCCATGGCGACCCGGACGACGCCGCACGTTTCAGGCGGATCGCGCAACTGTCCGACGTGCTGCCCATCGTCAGGGAGATCGGCTGATGCCCAGGCCCTCCGCCCGGCGCATCGCCGCGGCGGTCGAGGCCGCCGAAGCCATGGCGGCGAGGCGGGCGCCGCAAATCAGCCCGCTCTGTGCACGGCAGATAAACGAGAATTCCAAGTCGAGCCTGCACCACCTCGTACCCCGGCTGAAGGGCGGCACGCATATGGGCACGGTTCGGCTCCACCAGATCTGCCACAGTGCCATCCACGCCCGCTTTTCCGAGACCGAAATCGCCGCGAGGCTGCGCGCGGTCGAAACGCTCCGGTCCGACCCCGAGCTGGCCGCCTTCATCGCCTGGGTGAAAACCAAGCCGCCGGAATTTCACGCTCCCACCCGCATGACCCGGGTGCGCCGTGAGACCCGAAAGCAACGAGACTGAAGAAACTCTCCGATTTGTAATGTCGCTCTCGCATTTTCCCGTTGCGAAGCGCTTTGGACCGTCACAAAACTGTCGCAGGGAGGATCTGGGCAGCGCGGCAACGTCCGTGATGCCACTCGCACATTGCGCGAGCCGTCAGGTCAAAAGTCTTGTCTAGCGTCAATATTTCGAACTCTTCTTCCGCCTTCCCCACCACCCGTGACCAGCTCGCCGGCATGTTTCAAGCGGCGCTTAGCCGCTTCCGCCGCGCGGACTTCGAGGACACGCTCGACCTCTGCGATGAAATCCTCGGGATCTCGCCCGACGAGGTCGAGGCTCTAGCCCTCGGCGGCGCCGCCCTCCTCGCCATGGAACGCGGACCCGAGGCGGTGGACCGACTGCTCAAGGCCGTCCGACTCGCGCCCGAACGCCCCGACATCGTCAGCGATCTTGGCCTCGCGCTACTGCAGTCGCAGCGTTACGAGGAAGCTGAAGCCGAGTTGCGCCGGTCCCTGTCGCTCCGGCCAGGTGCGCCCGGCACGTTAGTCAACCTGGGCGCGGTCATGCGCGAAATGGGCCGCGATGACGAGGCGACCGCCCTGCTCAATCGCGCCCTCGAACTCAACCCCGGTATCGCCGAGGCTCACTATAACCTGTCGCTGATCGAGAACGAAGGTGGCCAGCCCGGCGCCGCTCTCGAACATGCCGAGCGCGCCCTCGCCCTCAATCCCGACTTCGCCCAGGCACTCCACGCCAAGGCCCATGCCCTTGCCGTACTCGGCCGCCCCGATGCGGCGCTGGCGATCCGCCGCGACATCGCTGCCCGCTGGCCGGACGACGCCCGCTCCCACGCTGGCTTGGCAATGACGCTGATGCATTATGGTCATCTCGCCGAGGCTGCCGACGCCTACCGCGCCGCCATCGCGATCACTCCGGGCGACGGCAATCTCCACCGTATGCTTTCGGTCGTCAAACGCCACGACAGGCTCGATGCCGACGTCGAGGCCATGCAGCGGCTCGAGGCCTCCAACGAAGTCTCGCTACGCGATCGCGCCCACCTCTGCTTCGGTCTCGGCAAGGCCTTCGAGGATCTGCAGGAATATGCCCGCGCCTTCGACTATTTCGACAAGGGCAACCGCCTCCGCCGCGAGCGGCTGAACTACAGCCGCGATGAAAGCACCGAACTCTTCGCTGAATTGAAGCGCAGCTTCTCTGCCGAGTTCATCACCAAGCACCGCGCCGCCGGATACGACGACGAGACCCCGGTCTTCGTTCTGGGCATGCCGCGCTCCGGCACCACGCTGGTGGAACAGATCCTCGCTGCCCATCCGGAGGTCTGCGCCGCTGGCGAATTCACCTTATTCAACCGCATTGTCGACCGTCTGCGTAGCGCCGGCGGCGCCCGCCGCTTCTCTGAGCGCATGCCGCTGATCGACGATGCCGCCATCACCGGCATCGGCGCCCGCTATGTCGAACGCCTGCGTGTCTATTCCGGCCAGGCCCGCTTCATCACCGACAAGCTGCCCGGCAATTTCCTGATGATCGGCCTCATCCACCTGGCCATGCCCAAGGCTAAGATCATCCACGTCCGCCGCAGCGCCGAGGATACCTGCCTCTCGATCTTCAAGAACTACTTCGCCAACGAAAGCCTGCGCTACGCCTACGACATGGCCGAGATCGGGCACTACTATACCCTCTACCTCGACCTGATGGCGCACTGGAACACCGTATTGCCCGGCGTGGTTCACGAGGTGTCCTACGAAGCGCTGGTCGGCGATTTCGACACCGAGGCCGCCCGCCTGCTCTCGTTGATCGGGCTCGAGTGGGACGACAGCGTCCGCAACTTCCACAAGGCCCCACGCGCCGTGCAGACCGCCAGCGCCGCACAGGTTCGGCAGCCGATCTACGCCTCCTCTGTCGGCCACGCCGACAAGGTGCCGTCCGACCTGCTCGATACGCTCCGCGTGGCTTTAGCTGGCTAGGCGCCGCCGCATCGGCCAGTACAACACCGCCCCGCCAATCAGGCAGAGTACGGCGCAGACCGTGAACAGCGACCAATAGCCAAGCCCTTGCGCCCAGAGCCCTGTGCCCAAACCCGACAGCAGGAATCCGGCGCTCATCGTGTTGCCGAACAGTGCCGACGCGACACCGGCCCGACCCGGCAGTAGCGCCTGGATATAGGCCATGCCGACGATCGAGAGGATGCCGATGGCAATGGCCCGGGGAATCTGACCCCAATAAAGCGAAGCCAGCGTCGGCCAGACCAGCGGCATGAGGAAATAGAGCGCGAACAACGCGAACCCGACCAGCAGCAACCCTCGATTGGTGCCGTCGACCGGCCGGACGACGAAAATGCTCATCACCACCACTTCGAGGGCCGCGCAAAGGCTGAACAGCAACCCCACATCGGTTTCGGTGCCCAGCTCAGTCACCACGATGATCGACATGGCATTCGAGCCCATGAACATCACGGTGTGGAACGCCGTCATCGCGATCACCGCCGGCGCTGCAGCCTTGACCACATCGAGCGTGATCTTCTGCCGCTCGGCGCTATCGGCCGGCACCACCTTGACCCGGCTTACCAGCACCACTGTCAGCGCCACCACCGCCAGCAGCGTCGCCCCGAGATAGACGCCGGTGAAACTCCACGCGGCCACCAGCGCAGCCCCAAGCGCCGGCCCGATCGCCCAGGCTAGCGACGATACCAGCCTGAGACTGGCCATCCCGCGTCCCACCGCATCGCCGCCGACCCTGTCGAGATAGCCCTTGGCCAGGGCAAACAGCAGCGCGAACGAGGCACTAGCCAGCCCAAAAAGCACGAAGGCATTGGCGAGCAGCATCCAGGTCTCGGTCAGCACCGCGCAGAACGCATAGCCCAGGATCTTCGCACAAAGCGCCAGCAGCAGCGGCCACAGCACCGGCCGCTTGTCGTGCAGGTGTCCAAACAGCGTCGTCACCACGATGCCCGAAACCGCCGACAGCGTTAGAAAGGCGCTGAGTTGGAGAGGCGACATGCCGATCTTCTGCACCGCCAGCAGCGCCATGTAGCTCCCGGCCACCGCCTCGGCCAGCACCGAGAACAAGATCGCCAGCAATGCCGGCGTGAACGACGGCACCCGGAACAGGGCAAGGCTCGAACGGATGGACAAGGAGGCGTCTCAAGGCAGGAGGGGTGTTATGACTAGCGTGCCCGGCCAGCCCGCGGCAAGACGCGCAGTACTCTCCAGTGCTGGGCGCTTTCGATGACGGAGCCGCGAGGCTGACGTCTACCGGCCCCCCGGCCTTCGCCACTGGTGTAGTGAGCGATGGGTCGGCTATTCCCCCGCAATCCATTCGAGCTTGTGCCGGCCCTGACCCTCGTCCCCCAGCACCCGGGCCAATGCCGGCAGCAGCACCCGTAACTCCCCTTCCAGCACAAAAGGCGGATTGACGATGATCATGCCCGAGCCGTGCAGCGCCGGCGGATTGCTGGCCGGACGAATGGAAACCTCCGCCCGCAGCATCTTGGGAATCCCCGTCCCCCGCAGTGCCGAGATGAAATCGTGCACCGCCCGCGTGTCCTTGAGCGGATACCAGAGCGCGAACACGCCCGTTGCGAATTTCTTGTGCCCCTTGACCAGCCCATCGACCAACCTGGCGAACTCGCCCGGCTCCTCGAACGGCGGATCGACCAGCACCAGCCCGCGCTTCTCCTTGGGTGGCAGATGCGCATTGAGCGCCAGCCAGCCGTCGAGGTGGATGATCCGCGCCTGGATATCGCCGGCAAAGAGCTTCGACAGTGCCCGGGCGTCTTCGGGATGCAGCTCCAGCGCTTCCAACCGGTCCTGCGGCCGAAACAGCTTGCGCACCAGCCAGGGCGATCCCGGATAGCTCTTGAGCTTCCCCGGGTTTTCGCCGCGAATGACGTCGAGATAGGGCGCCACCAGGTCCTTGGCTTTGGCCGGCAGTTCGGCCTCCAGCAGCCGTCCGATCCCGTCCACCCATTCGGGCGATCGCTGCGCCTCGGACGAGCCCAGATCGTAACGGCCGAGCCCCGCATGCGTATCGATCACCCGAAACGCCGCGTCCTTCTTTTTGAGGTACTCGACCAGCCGCGTGAGAATGATGTGCTTGACGACATCGGCAAAATTGCCGGCGTGGAAGGCGTGACGGTAATTCATGGCCTCCCCCTATCTCATGCGTGCTGCCGAAACTAGTGCCGCGCCTGCGCCGTCAGGATCGTCGCCGCGAACGCCGTGAAGATCGCCGCAAAGCTCCAGTTCAGCGCCCGCTCCATCCACTTGGTCCGCTTGAACGCCGCCGCCAGCCACTCGGCCGCGAACACCGTGGCGATGCCGAGCGGGATGGAGAGGACCACGAATTCGGCGCCGAGGAAGAACAGTTTGCCAGTGGCGCCGGGGTCATGCCCATCGACGAACTGCGGCAGGAAGGTCACGAAGAACAGCACCACCTTGGGGTTGAGCAGGTTGATCCCGAGCCCCGTGGCAAAGCTCTGCCAAACCGTCGGAGCCTTCTTGGCCGCCTCTGCAATCCGCAATCCGCCGCCATGGACGATGGCCTGGTAGGCGAGCCACAAAAGGTACACCGCCCCGGCGATCTTCAGCGCGAGGAACAGCGGCGGCGCCGCGATGATCAGCACCGAGACGCCGAACGCCACCAGCGTCGTATGCACCATGATCCCCGCCATCGCCCCGAACATCGCCGCCAGCCCGTGCGCCCGGCCATAGTTGATGGCCCGGCTCAGTTGCAGCGCCATATCCGGCCCCGGCGTGATGGCCAGCACAATGGTGGCGACCGCGAAGGCCAGGATAACGGTGATATCTGGGATGAAGAGCATGCGGGCACCGGAAGCGTTCGTCGCGACATTCGCATGGGCCATCGCCCCTGGCTAGGGATCGGCGCCCTAGGGCCGCTGGACGCTACCATTGGTCCTGTGATCGCAGGATGTCCATGGAAGCATCGGGTCTTCGCAACAAGATCTGCACGACCCGTAAACAACATCAGCCAAGAACAACGACAGTCACGGGTGCCCGTGATTTTACCGGTATTTGAGTCTTGTCGCGTCACATCCGCGGTGAGTTAAGCCGCTGTTAAGTGGCCGCGCGCATCGTTCCCACCGACATTTGTGCTGAGTGGGGGCAGCGCAACCATGACATCAAAAGCCGCAACTGCTGGGAGCAACCGTGGCGTCAAAGTTCTGCTCGATGCAGCGCTCGACACCATGCCATACGGCTTTTCGATGTGGGATCTCGACCGTAGACTTGCGGCCAGCAATCCACGCTATCTCGACATCTACAAGTATCGCGCCGAGGACATCCGCCCCGGCATGAGCCTCTTGGACCTCTGCCGCCTCTCGACGGCGCTGGGCAATCACCCCGGCCTTACTGCCGAAGAGCTGCACGAGATTTACCAGCGCCGCTTCGACCAGTCGCAGCAGGGCGAGCCGTTGTTCTCCGAAAAGGCCATCCGCGGCCTTCTTATCCGCACTTCGCACAGCTTCATCCCAGATGTCGGCTGGGTCGTGCGCCACGAGGACGTCACCGAGGCGACCGAGAAGCAATGGCTGGCCGACCTGCGTGAAAAGGCGCTGCAGAAGCAGGACCAGCGCTTCGCCGCCGCCGTCAACAACATGCCGCAGGGCCTTTGCATGTTCGATGGCAACGAGCGCCTCGTCGTCTGTAACCGCGTCTATGCCGAACTCTACCGCCTGCCGCAGGCGCTGATGCAGGCCGGTACCACGCTCGACAAGATCCTCGAATACCGCTTCGCCCATGGCATGGTGCCGCGTGGCGGCCGCGAAGCCTATGTGCAAAGCCGCCGCGACCTCATCACCAACAGCGCCGTAGCCCGCGACGAGGTCGAACTCGAAGACGGCCGCATCATCGCCATCCACCATCACCCCATGGCCGATGGCGGCTGGGTGGCGACGCATGAGGACGTCACCGAACAGCGCGCCAACGAGGCCCGCGTCCGCCACCTCGCCCGCCATGATGCGCTCACCGACCTGCCCAACCGCGTCTATTTCCGCGACGAGATGGAACGGCTCGAAGCGCGCATCCGTCGCGACGAAGCCGTTGCCGTGCTCTGCCTCGATCTCGATCACTTCAAGGCCGTCAACGATACGCTCGGCCATGGCATTGGCGACCAGGTGTTGCAGGCTGTGGCCCGCCGCCTGCGCGATGCGGCCCGCGAGACCGATCTCGTTGTGCGCCTCGGCGGCGACGAATTCGCCTTCCTGATCCACCCGCTCGACCATCCGCGCGGCGCGGCCGTGGTGGCCGAACGGGTGATCAAATCCATCGCCCAGCCCATCGTCGTCGACGGCCATCAGATCATGATCGGCACCTCGATCGGCATCGCGGTGGCGCCCACCGATGGCACCAGCGCCGAGACCCTGCTCAAGAATGCCGATATGGCGCTCTATCGCGCCAAAGGCGAGGGCCGCGGCCACTACCACTTCTTCGAAAAGGGCATGGACGAAAAGCTGCAGCACCGCCGCATGCTCGAACAGGGACTAAAGGTGGCGCTGGCGCAGGGCGAGTTCCGCCTCGTCTACCAGCCGCTGGTCAATCTCGACGCCAACCGCATCTGCTGCCTCGAAGCGCTGCTGCGCTGGGACCATCCGCAGCGTGGTATGATCCCGCCGATGGAGTTCATCCCCATCGCCGAGGAAACCGGCGTCATCGCCTCGATCGGCGCCTGGGTGCTGCACGAGGCCTGTCAGGCCGCCGCCGCCTGGCCGGACCACGTGCGGGTGGCCGTCAACCTTTCGCCGGTGCAGTTCAAGAACCGGGGTCTCGTCGGCCATGTCACCAGCGCGCTGCGCGAAGCCGGCCTCGACCCCAGCCGCCTCGAGCTCGAAATCACCGAGTCCCTGTTGCTCGCCGATACCGAGCAGACCCTCGATACCCTGCATCAGCTCCGTGCGCTGGGCGTCCGCATCTCGATGGATGATTTCGGCACCGGTTATTCGTCGCTGAGCTACCTCCGTGCCTTCCCTTTCGACAAGATCAAGATCGATCGCTCCTTCATGCAGGGGCTCGGGCAGGAAAAGGACTCTCTCGCCATCATCAAGGCGGTGATCGGCCTCGGCCAGTCGCTGGGTATGTCGACCACTGCTGAAGGCATCGAGACCGAGGCTCAGCTCGAAGCCGTGCGCGCTGAAGGCTGCAACGAAGTGCAGGGCTTCCTGTTCTCGCCGCCGCTGCCGCAATCGGGTATCGACGCGCTCTTCGGCGAGACTCACGGCAACCTGCCCAAGCTCAGGCGAGCCTGACGTCGCCACGAATGCGTCGCCGGACTTAAGCCATGATTAAGTACGTCCAGCTAGGGTGCGCAGGCGTAATTTGAGCGTTTCAGCGAGGCACTTGCAGTGAAGGCAAAGGCAACTGACAATCCGGCTCCGTCGGATGGCGCGTTGCTGTTGGACGCCGCGCTCGAAAGCATTCCTTATGGTTTCTGCGTCTGGTCGAGCGACTTCAAGCTCGTCATGTGGAACCGCCACTATCTCGACATCTACGGTTTCTCGGCCAAGCGCATCAAGAAGGGCATGACGCTGGAAGCGGTCGTCCGGCTCTCGGCCGAGATGGGCAACCACCCCGACCAGTCCCCGGAAGAGTTCCTCGAGAGCTACAAGAAGGAACTGCTCAACAACCGCTCCGGCATGCGTGCCAAGGTACGCGAGCTGGTCGAAGGCGGCCGCACCATCGAGACCGCCCATGTCTATTCACCCGGCCTTGGCTGGGTCATCACCCACGAAGACGTCACCGAAGAGATCGCCTCCACCGAGATCGTGCAGAAGCGCAAGCGCGAGCTGGAGCGGCAGAACCTCCGGCTCAACGCCGTGGTCAACAACATCTCCCAGGGCCTCTGCATGTACGATGCCAAGGGCCGGCTGGTAGTATCCAACGCGCCCTACGCCCGGATCTACGATCTGCCCGAAGAGATGCTCAAGCCGGGCACGCAGCTCGAGACCATCCTGGGCTATCTCTTCGAAAAGGGCATGGAGGCCGGCGGCGACCGCGAGGCCTATATCCGCTGGCGCCGCGAGGTCATCTCGCGCGGCGAATACGGCAAGAACATCCACGAACTCAACGGCCGCACCATCATGATGCAGCACCATCCCATGAAGGATGGCGGCTGGGTGTCGACCCACGAGGACATCACCGAGCAGCGTCAGCAGGAAGCGCGCATCCGCCATCTCGCCCGCCACGACGCGCTGACCGAACTGCCTAACCGCATCCAGTTCCTCGAAGAAATGGCGTCGAACGAAGCCGGCATCGAACGCGGCGACAAGCTTGCGGTGCTTTGCATCGACCTCGACCACTTCAAGGAAGTCAACGACACCCTCGGTCACGCCGTGGGTGACAAGGTTTTGAAGCAGGTCTCCGCCCGTCTCTGGGGCTCCACTCGCGAGAACGACGTCCTCGCCCGCCTTGGCGGCGACGAATTCTCCCTGCTGCTCCGCGGCATCGAAAAGCCCGCAGATGCCGCCGCCATCGCCGAGCGCATCACCCGCACAATGTCGACGCCGTTTTCTATCGATGGGCACCAGATCCTCATCGGGGCGTCGGTCGGCATCGCCATGGCGCCCGACGACGGCGAGACCACCGACCAGCTGATGAAGAACGCCGACCTGGCGCTCTACCGCGCCAAGGCCGAGGGCCGCTCGACCTATCACTTCTTCGAACGCGGCATGGACGAAGCCATTCAGCACCGCCGCCAGATCGAAGCCGGTCTCCGCCTCGCTCTCGCCCGCAACGAATTCCGGCTCGTCTACCAGCCCCTGGTCGGCCTGCAGGAAGATCGCGTCACCTGCCTGGAAGCCCTGCTGCGCTGGGATCACGCCGAAAAGGGCATCATCCCGCCCAACGAATTCATCCCGATCGCCGAAGAAACCGGTCTCATCGTCCCCATCGGCGAATGGGTGCTGCGCGAAGCCTGCCGCACCGCCATGACCTGGCCGACCGACGCCCGCGTCGCCGTCAACCTCTCGACCGTTCAGTTCAAGAACAAGAAGCTCTACGAGACCGTGGTCGCAGCGTTGCAGGAAAGTGGCCTCCCGCCGACCCGGCTCGAGCTCGAAATCACCGAATCCCTGCTGCTCGCCGAGAGCGAGCCGACGCTGCAGACCCTGCACAAGCTCCGCGCCTTGGGGGTCCGCATTTCGATGGACGATTTCGGCACCGGTTACTCGTCATTGAGCTATCTGCGCTCATTCCCCTTCGACAAGATCAAGATCGACCGCTCCTTCATGCGCGATCTCGAATCCAAGGGCGACAGCCTCGCTATCATCAAGGCCGTCATCGGCCTCGGGCATTCTCTCGGCATGTCCACCACCGCCGAGGGCATCGAGACCGAAGAACAGCTCGCCGCCGTCCGCGAGCAAGGCTGCAATGAAGTCCAGGGCTTCCTCTTCTCCCCGCCCATCGATGCCGACGCAGTCATCGACATGCTCAAGAAGGAAATGCAGCCCAAGCTGCGCCGCGTCTCCTGAGGCCGCGGCCGTAAACCACGCAGGCCACCTTTGCGCCTGCCGCGCTTGTGAAAAACGGCGTATTCCTATATGGCAGCGCGCAAATGCGCTGGTCCTGCGGTTCGCGGGCGCTGGTGTGCGTTCATTCCCGCATGGTTCGTCCGTTGCAGTCCGCCTCCCCAAGACGCGGACCCGGTTCTGGGATCATGC
>JAEZKB010000196.1 GCA_023415605.1 Pseudomonadota bacterium | reverse complement strand
CCCCCTCCCCCGTTTCACGGGTGAGGATCCGCTGTGGCACGATCTCTCCTTGATCCTCACCCCCAAAGCGGGGGAGGGGGGACCATGCGCAGCATGGTGGAGGGGGCGCACGTCAACCAATCCCCAGAAACAAACGGGGCCCCCGAAGGAGCCCCGTGATCGCTTAGCTTGCCTTGCCGCCGGCGGGCTTTTCCGCGACCGGCTTGGGCTTGCGCTTGAAGCTGGCCATGATGTTGCCGAACAGGTCCACTTCGGCGCCATGGCGCTTCATGATGAAATACTGCTGCAGCACCGAGAGCAGGTTGTTCCACGCCCAGTAGATCACCAGGCCGGCCGGGAACGAGCCGAGCATGAAGGTGAAGATGATCGGCATGAAGCCGAAGATCATCGCCTGCGTCGGATCCGGCGGCGGCGGGTTGAGCTTCATCTGCACCCACATGGTGATGCCCATGATGATCGGCCAGACGCCCAGGTGGAGCAGGCCACCGATGATCGGCAACGCCACCGGGTTCCACGGGATCAGGCCGAACAGGGTGAAGATATTGGTCGGATCGGGCGCCGCGAGGTCCTGGATCCAACCAAAGAACGGCGCGTGGCGCATCTCGAGGCTGATGAAGATCACGGTATAGAGCGCGAAGAACACCGGAATCTGGATCAGCAGCGGCCAGCAGCCCGACAGCGGATTGATCTTCTCTTTCTTGTAGAGCTCCATCATCGCCTGCTGCTGCTGCACGCGATCGTCCTTGAAGCGCTCCTGGATCGCCTTCATTTCCGGCTGCACGCGCCGCATCGCCGCCATCGACTTGTACGAGCGGTTGGCGAGCGGGAAAAAGATCGCCTTGACGATGACCGTCACCGCGAGGATGGCGACGCCGAAATTGCCGAAGATGCCATAGAGGAAGTTCAGCAGTTCGAACATCGGCCGGGTGATGAAGTGCAACCAGCCCCAGTCGATCATCAGTTCGAGCCGGTCGAAGCCGTAGTCGCGGTCATAGGCGTCGATGAGGTGCGCTTCCTTGGCGCCGGCAAAGACATAGCTCTCGTTGCTGGCGGTCTGGCCCGGCGCAACGGTGACCGGCGTCGTCTCGACATAGTTGGTCTGGTAGATGTCGGTGCCGGCGGGCTTGGAATAATAGAAAGTCGCGTTCACCGGGGCGTCTGGCTTGGCGATGATCGCGGTCGCCCAGTACTTGTCCGTAAAGCCCAGCCAGCCCGTGGTGTTCTCGAACTTGACCTGCTTGTCGTTCTGCAGGTCGTGGTACTTTTTCGAGACGTAGTTGTTCGACCCCAGAACGCCCAGCGGACCTTCGTGCTGGACGAAGAAGTTGGCGACATGCGGCGTGCCCTGGCGCACCACCTTGGCATAGGGGAACACGGTGACGGTGCCGGTGCCGGTGTTCTCGATACTCTGGGTAACGGTGAAGAGATAGTTGGCATCCACCGCGAAAGTGCGGCGGAAGATGAGGCCCTCGCCATTGTCCCAGCGGATGGTGACCGGATTGGTCTCGGTCAGCGTGTCGCCGCCGCTCTCGACCGTCCACTGCGACTGCGCATCGGGCAGCACCGCGGTGCCGGCGGAGGCGGTCCAGCCCTGCTCGACGAAATAGCCGTTCGGCGCGCCATCGGGCACCAGGAGGGTGATGATGGGCGACGAGTCGTCGACCGTCTCGTGGTACTTCTTGAGCTGCAGGTCGTCGAGGCGGCCGCCGGTGAGATTGATCGAGCCTGAGAGCGCGGTGGAGGTCTCGATCTTGACGCGCGGTGTCGCCGAAACGGCGGACTGGCGGTCGGCGAAGGCCTGGGTCACCCCGTTGTTGACCGGTGTAGTCGCGGGCTGGCCGTCGACGGCCGGCGCATTGAGCGCCGCGTCGGCCGCGGCCTGCTGCGCCAGCTGTTCCTGCTGCTGGATTTCGGCCCGGCGCTGTGCCTGTTCGAGCTGCGGCCCGGCCACCAGGAACTGCCATCCGAACAGCACGACCACGCTCAAGACGATCGCCAGGATCATGTTCCGGTTGTTGTCGTTCTGCTGCATTATTTCGGCTTCCGGGGGCCCTCGGCCCTGCTGGCGTGGACTTTTACGATCGACGAAGAGAGGTCGTGCACGAGCTTGGCAAAGTTCTCGCCCAGCGCTTCACGCCGGCCGACAAGCACGTAGTCATGTTGGGGCTGAAACTGGGCGGCGCAAGCCCTGGCGGCTGCGCGCAAACGTCGCTTGATGCGGCTGCGCTCGGGGGAATTGCCGGTCTTCTTGGTGACCGTATAGCCCACGCCCGGCGCTTCGCCTTCGCTGGCGATGGCCTGCAGTGAAAAAGCAGAGCGCCCGGTGCGGTTGCCCCGGGCGGCCCTGGTAAACTCGGCCCTTTTGCGAAGTCGCCGCAACATCTCAATGCGGCAGACGGCCCTTAGGCCGTCAGCTTCTTGCGGCCAAGCGCACGGCGCATATTGATGATCTTGCGGCCGTTCTTGGTCGCCATGCGCGCGCGGAAACCGTGACGGCGGGTGCGAACGAGGACGCTCGGCTGGAAAGTACGTTTCGACATAACATCAGACCACGCCGGGCGCGGTTCCTCTGGATCAAAGCTTGCGCAAGGATTTGTCGCGGATTTCCGGGGTTATCCGGGCCTCTTTGACAGGTTGGCCGGGGATATAGAGAAAACAGCCGGGCAAGTCAACGCAAGGCTGGTGCGGCCGATGGCCCCTGTGGAGGGCCCCCGTGCTGAACGATTTGGCACCGGCGTGGTTTCTGCCACATGGCCGAAACCAAGACACTGACCATCGAAGAACGCCGCGCCAAGAAGGCCGAAAAGCGCATCAAGCAGCGCGAGATCACCCTCTTGCGTGCTGCCAAGATGCACGCCGCCCGTCTCCTTGCCGAGACGACCGGTGCAGCGGCGCAGGCCTTCGAGCCGCCACCTCTCAATATCGGCTGCTCAGGCTGGTTCTACTGGCATTTGAAGGGCAGCTTCTATCCCACCCAGATGCCCACCAAGGAATGGTTCGCCCACTATGCCGAGCATTTCGACACGGTGGAGCTCAACGCCCCCTTCTATTCCTGGCCCACGCTCGCAGCGATCGAGACCTGGCGCAAGCAGGCTGAGGGGCGGCCGATGCACTACACCGTCAAGGCCTCCGAGCTCATCACCCATATCCGCAAGTTCGAGGACACCGGCAGCCTGGTCCGCGATTTCGGCCATATCGCCGATATCCTCGGACCCCTGATGGGCTGCTTCCTGTTCCAGCTGCCGCCGAGCTACCGCTACGAGCCCGAGAGGCTGCGCAACATCCTCAGCCAGCTCGATCCCGCGCGGCGAAACGTCGTCGAATTCCGTCACCCCAGCTGGTGGAATGATGACGTCTACGCCGCCTTCGAGAAAGCCGGCGCCATCTTCTGCTCGTGCAGCGGGCCGCGCCTCCCCGATCCGGTCGTCAAGACCGCGGGCGACATCTATGTCCGCTTCCACGGCACCGAGCGCTGGTACCGCCACGACTACAGCCACGATGAGCTAACCGACTGGGCCCATCGCATCCGCGCCGCAGGCGCCGAGCGCGTCTGGATCTACTTCAACAACGACTTCAACGGCTACGCCATCAAGAACGCCACCATGCTGCGGGAGATATTGACGACGAATGTCTGAGCCTTCGGTGGCACTATCTGCTTGCCCCGGCGCGGGATTCGCCCCTCTATTGTCCGCAGCCCCCTTTTTCTCCATGGCATCGGTATCGTAGTGGTCGACTCGCGTTTGTTCTGGCTGTCGCTGGCGGCCTTCGTGGGGGCCATCGAGGGCGGATTGATTGCCGGCATCCTGCCGCTGATCAGCACCGATCTTGGCGTGACGCTGGGGCAGGCCGGTCAATTGGTGCTGTTCTATTCGCTCGCTTATGCCTTCGGCCCGCCATTGCTGGCGCTGCTGCTCGGCGGCGTCGGCCGCCGCCGCATCCTCGCCTGGTCCGAGTTCGGCCTCGCCGTCTGTGCCCTGGGCATGGTGCTGGTGCCCTTCTTCGAGGGCCTGGTCATCGTCCGCACCCTGCTTGCCGTGGTCGCCGGCACCTATACGGGCACCGCCATGGCCACCGCCGCCATGCTGGCGCCGCCCGGCCAGCGCGGCCGCTACATGCAGGTGATCAGCATGGGTCAGGCCATCGCCTCGCTGGCCGGGGTGCCGCTCGGCGCCCTGCTGGCCGCCCATTTCGGCTGGCGCGCCGAATATGTCGCCCTCGCCGTCATGGCCGGGCTCGCCTCGCTTGCCCTCTACACCCGGCTGCCGCGCGGCATGCCCGGCGACCAGATCAGCATCGCCGAACGCCTGCGCCTCCTGCGCAACCCGGCGCTGGGCACGGCGCTCCTATCGACACTGGTGTTCATGATCGGCTCGGCCCCGATGATGGTCTATATCGCGGCGCTGCTGGATGCCTCCGGCCTCGCCTATGACACGCTGCCGCTGGTGCTGCTCGCCGGCGGCATCGGCGCCATCGCCTGCAGCGCCACCGCCGGCCGCATGTCCGACCGCTATGGCAGCCGCGTCACGGCCACCATTGCTGGTCTCGCCGTGATCGCCGTCACCGCCTCGTTCCTGCTCATGCCGCACCTGCCGCGCGATTTCGTGCTCCCCGCCATGATGCTGACCGTCGCCGCACAGGGCTTTGTGGTCCGCACCTATTCCATCGCCGTCGCCAGCCACATCGCCCACATCTCGCCCGGTGCCGTGCCGGTGGCCATCTCGCTCAACATGTCGGCTTTTTCGATCGGCATGGCCGTCGCCGCCGGTGTGGGCGGCGTGGTGCTCGACAGTTTCGGGGCCCTGGCCCTGCCGCTGATCGGCATCCCCATGGTGGCGGTGGCGCTGCTCATCTGGCGCCGCGTCCCCGAGTCCGTGCCGGAGATCGCCGTCAAAACCGAACGCCGGTGAGCTCTTCCGACACCCCCCACAGGCGCTCGCTGACAGCGCGATCGTCCGCTGCAGCGGGAACCCTGGCTGGCACCGGATAGCCCCGGATCTCTCCCAGCGCGTGCGGTCCATAATAGCCGCCGGGCAGGGCGGCGGGATCGGTCGCCGCATAGAGCGTCGGCAGCGCGCCCTGCCACACGGGCTGGAACATGAACCAGAACAGCGTGCGGGCAATGCTGGTGCCGCTCCACCGCCCCGGCCCATTGTGCAGGAGCTCCGTCGCCGCCACTCCCGGGTGCGCGGCGATGCTGGTGATGCCCCAGCCGCTTGCCTCGCTCCGCCGCTGCAGCTCTTGCGCAAACATCAGGCAGGCGAGCTTGGATTGGCCATAAGCCACCATCGCGCGGTAGTCGTTGGTCTGCAGGTCGTCGAAATCGATCTGCCCCTGCCGCGCCGCCACGCTGGAGACCGTCACCACCCGCGGGTTCCGGCCCTTGCGCAGCAGCGGCATCAGCTGCGCCGTCAACGCGAAATGCCCCAGATAGTTGGTGCCGAACTGCAGCTCGAACCCGTCGGCCGTCTCCTGCCGCTGCGGCGGCACCATCACGCCCGCATTGTTGATGAGGATGTCGAGGCTCTGTCTCTCCGCGAGCATGCGCTCGCCGAAGGCGCGCACCGATTGCAGGCTGGCGAGATCCAGGTCCTCGAACCGCACGATCGCACCCGGCGCCGCCTCGCGAATCTTTGCCACCGCCTCCGCGCCCTTCTTCGGATTGCGGCCAGCTATGGTGACGTCCGCCCCCGCCTTCGCCAGGGCCAACGCATCCTCGTAGCCCAGCCCGCCGGTGCCGGTGACAACGGCCGACCGGCCTTGCTGCGACGGCATATCCGCCGTAGTCCACTTTTTCATGATATGACCTTCTCGGAAAAGCTGCACCCAGTGCAAATATAAATATTGCACTGAGTGCAATTTACAAGGGGTGGACATGAGCTTGGAAAAATCTCCCCAGGATCCCGGCACGCGTGAGCGCAAGCGGCGCGAAACGCTGCAGCGCATTACCGACGCTGGGGTGAAGCTGTTCAGCACCAAGGGCTACGACGAGACGACGCTCGACGAGATCGCCGCCGCAGCCGGCATCTCGCGTCGCACCTTCTTTCACTATTTCAAGTCCAAGGACGACATCCTCTTGTCCCTGCAGCGGGGCATGGGCGAGCGCGTCGCCGCGGCTTTGGCAGACCAGCCGGCCGACGCCCTGCCATTGGCGGCCGCGCGCGACGCCCTGCTCTCGGTCCTAGCGCCTATGGCGACCGAGGAGATGCTCGCCATCGACAAGCTGATGCGCTCGAGCGAGGCCGTGCAGGCGCGCAAGCACGCCAGCTACAAGCAGGACGAAGAGACGCTCTTTGCCGCTCTTCGCAGCCGCTATCCGTACGAGAGCCTCACCACCATCCGCCTCGTGGCGACGCTCACGGTGACGCTTGGCCGCCTCGCCTTGGACACCTGGCTGGCCGAAGGCGCCACCCGCCCCTTGACCGACACGGTGCGCGACACCTTCGCCGCCATGGCCACCGTCGATCGCCCTCGCGCCTAATCACGACGCGACGCGCACCGTATCAGGGGGCGGAAATGGAGCAATAATCGCTCCGCGGGCGCCGCTACCTGTGCGAAACCTGCCACTATTGCGCAAATATGCTGCCGATTGCCGATGCTGCCCTTGCGGCGCACGCGCACGCATGCAGTCTCGCCCTCGGGACAAACACGGGGGATCGGCCGCTGCTGCCGCTAACCTCCGCACAGGGGGCAAAAGCATGCATAGACTGATCTTGGCTATCATCGCGTCGGTCGTGATGATCACCGGCGCGATGGCTCAGGATGGGGCGCGGGCCTATTTCCTGTTGCCCGAGGATACCAACATCCTCAGCCTCACCGGCAACTACGTGCACACCCAATTCTCGGGCACCACGATCGATGCCGGCACGGTTACTGCCTCCTACCGGCGCACCGTCGATATCGGCGGCAATGCCGGTGCCATCCTCATCGGCCTGCCGGTGGGCTCCATATCGGGCAACTTCGCCACCATAATGGGCGTCGTGTCGCAGACGACGCCGCTGTCCATTGGCGATTTCTTCGTCGGTGGGGAAATCGGCCTCGTCAATTCCCCGTCGCTGGCGGGCATGGACTACGTCCAGCACACTCCCGGCTTCCGCGCCGCTGCGGCCGGCAAGCTGTTCCTGCCCACTGGCACCTATGATTCCACCAGATATGCCAATCTCGGCCAGAACCGCTGGTCGTTTCAGGCGAGCCTTCCTCTGAGCTACGTGCTGGGCGACTCCTTTGTCGATCCGGATCTCACCACGTTCGAGATCGTTCCCAGCGTCCATATCTTTGGCGACAACACCAATCCCCTTGGCGGCGGCACGCTGAGCCAGGAGCCACTCTGGAAGCTCGAGGGTCACGTCACCCGCACCTTTAGCCCCATGATCTGGGGCGCGCTTGATGCCTATGTCGAGTCCGGCGGCCGCATCACGCAAGGTACCTTCGAGGTGGTCAAGGCCCGCCAGACCGTTGCCCTGGGTGCAACCCTCGGCCTCGTCCTCACCCAGCAGTTCTCGCTGCGCCTTACCTATACCGAACAGGTCTACTCCAACCTGACCAACCCCGCCGGCCGGGCCGTAGAACTGACCGCGGCTTATCGGTTCTGATCTCTCAGTCGGCGGTCCTCTCCCGCTTGTTGGGGAGAGGGTCGCCGGCTGTACCGTGCCTGTTTCACTATCCCCATCCCATTTCCCCGCGCCCCCTGTGACTCTACGCGCGTCTTTGCTAAGGAACCCCGGTGAGGGGCGCGTTGCGGGCACCGGACGAGAGATATGGCTGATATCCTGACACCCGACCTCTGCGTCATTGGGGCGGGCGCCGGTGGCTTGGCTGCGGCCGAAGCGGCGGCGACCTTTGGCGCCAGCGTGGTGGTGGTCGAGCGCGGCAAGCTGGGAGGATTGAGCCTCAACTCCGCCTCCGTGCCGGCCAAGGCGCTGGCAGCGGCTGCGCGGCAGGCGCAGGTCATGCGCGCCGGTGGACCGTTCGGCATCACCCCCGAAGAGCCGCGTATCAATACCCGCCGCATGCACGAGCATCTCGATCAGGTGATCACCGCCATCGCCCCGCGCGATGCCGAGGCACGTTTGCAGGCGCTGGGCATCGAGGTCATCAAGGCCGATGCCCGCTTCGTCGATGCCAAGACCCTCAGTGCCGGCGAAACGCTGATCCGCGCCCGCCGCTTCGTCCTCGCCACCGGCGCCCGTTCGGTGCTGCCCAACATTCCTGGCCTCGAAACGGTGCCCTACTTCACCACCGAGACCATCTTCGACAACACCCGCAAGCTCACCCATCTGGTGGTGATCGGCGCAGGGCCCGTGGGCCTCGAGATCGCCCAGGCCTATCGCCGGCTTGGCACCGATGTGACCGTGATCGAAGCCGGCCAGCCACTGGCGCAGTCCGATCCGGAACTCGCCGAGATCGCCCTGCGGCGCCTTCGCGACGAAGGCGTCGATATCCGCCCCGATACGGAGGTCACCGGCATTCTCGCCCGCTCGATGGGCATCGGCGTCGCCGTGAAATCCGGCGCGGCCGAGCAACTGCTCGATGCTTCGCATATCCTCGTCGCCACCGGCCGCACTCCCAACCTGGACGGCCTCGACCTCGACAAGGCCGGCATTCGGCGGCAGAAGGCCAATACCGGCCAGCTGCAGCTTACGCCGGGCCTTCGCACCACGAATTCACGCGTCTTCGCCGTTGGCGATGTCGCGGGGGGCGAGCAGTCGGTGCACCTTGCTCGTCTACAGGGCGAGCAGATCGCCGCCAGCGTGCTGTTCTACCTGCCGGTGCGGCAGGACGCGGGGCTGGTGCCGCATGTCACCTATACCGATCCAGAGATAGCCGAAATCGGGTTAACCGAGGCCGAGGCGCGGACTAAAGTAAAAGCCGGCGTCGTCGTTACCCGCTGGAGCTTCGCCGAAAACGATCGTGCCAAGGCCGATCGCAATACCTTTGGCACCGCCAAGCTGATCACCGACAAATCCGGCAAGATCCTCGGCGCCGGTATCGTCGGCAACGGGGCAGGGGAGCTGATCGCGCTCTTCTCGCTCGCTCTGTCCAAGAGGCTCACGGCCCGCGACCTGATGGGCTTTGTCGCCCCCTATCCGACCTATGCCGAGATCGCCCGCCGTCTGGGCCTTGAATTCCATCGCGGCATCGGCGGCAACCCGCTCTTGCGTCGGATTGCGGAGTTCGTGCGTTACTTGCCCTGAGCTTGTTGCGTAACGGGTTTCTCGCTAAATAACCACCAATGGCCACTGACACTCGCGCGATGCCGGGGCCCTTTTCGGGTCTGTCGGTCAAGATCATCGCCACGATCATTTTCGTGATCCTTGCGGTCGAAGTGATCATTTACTTGCCCTCCGCTGCCAATTTTCGCACGTCCTGGCTTGAAGACAGGCTCCGCGTGGGCATCGTCGCTGCCCGCGTGCTCGATGCGGTGCCCGATGTCATGGCGCTCCCGCGCGAGTTGACCGACCGGCTGCTCAACGCCGCCGGCGCTACTGCCATCGTCTATCGCCGCGAAGGCCAGAGCCAGCTACTTGAGCTCGAGCAGGCACCGATGCCGCGCGAGGCCATCACCATCGATATGCGTCTCACCGATCCGGTGACGGTGATCGGCGGCGTCCTCGATACGCTGGTCTTTGGCGGGGATCGCACGCTGCGCATCATCGGCGAGGGCGGCCCGGGCGATGCCGATGACACCGTCGTCGAAGTGCTGATGCCCGAGCAGCCGTTGCGGCTAGAACTCCTGATCTACTCGCGCAACACCTTCGTCATTTCGCTGATCGTGGCGCTGATCACCGCCGTGGTGCTCTACCTCATCGTCTCGCGCATTCTGATCGTCCCCATCCAGCGGCTGAGCCAGAACATCCTCGGCTACCGCAAGGCGCCAGAAAATGCCTCGCTGATCATGGCTCCGAATCCCAAGCGGCGCGACGAGATCGGCATCCTCGAGCAGGAGTTGGCGGCGATGGAGACCGAGATATTCACTCTGCTGCGCCAGCGCCGGCATCTCGCCGATCTCGGCCTCGCCGTCTCCAAGATCAATCACGATCTGCGCAACACCCTGACCTCGGCGCAGCTCCTTTCCGATCAGGTGGTGGCTCTCGACGATCCCAAGATCCAGCGCCTCGCCCCACGTCTGGTGCATTCCATCGATCGCGCCATCGGCTTTGCCCAGTCCGTGCTCGACTATGGCCGCCAGTCGTCCACCCCGCCCAAGCCGGTGCCGGTCGATCTCCGCGCCTTGATCGACGAGGCCGCCTTCGATGCCGGCTTCGTCGGCCATCCGGCCGTCAAACTCCGCAACGATGTGCCCGACGCCATCATCCTCCGGGCCGACCCCGATCAGCTGGCCCGCGTCTTCATCAACCTGATGAAAAATGCCCGAGAGGCGCTGGAAGCCCAGAACGGCGCTGCCGAGGCCCCCGAGGTCGCCGTCAGCTTCACCCAGACGCCCGAAGCGCTGACGGTGAGCATTTCCGATAACGGCCCCGGTCTCCCCCCGCGCGCCCGTGATAATCTCTTCGTTGCTTTCGAAGGCTCGGCCAAGGCGGGCGGTACCGGTCTCGGCCTTGCCATCGCCCGCGAGCTCACCGAGGCCCATGGCGGCCGCCTGGCCTTCGTCGAGCAGCCAAAAGGCACGCGCTTCGACGTGATTTTGCCCGCAGATATGCTGGTTCCGTGACACGCCGCTGATGCTCGCGTGGCAGAAGTTCATGGTCCGCGGTGAGTGCTTGCTTATAGCCAAACGTGGACTTTGCATTGGACTTTGTCACACGCTTGCAATGGGCGGAAAGCTTCTATATGGGTTCGCCCGTTCCGCCGGACTCGTCCGGCCTGCGCGCCCGTAGCTCAGCTGGATAGAGCACCAGACTACGAATCTGGGGGTCGGACGTTCGAATCGTTCCGGGCGCGCCATTTCACCTAAATTGTTGAGATCGCAGGCAAAGACCTCGAATCGAACGAATGTCGCGGCTGCGTGGGCTTGACGCCAAGGCTCCGACGCCGGAGTCATGGCGTCGCACAGGGGACAGTACCGTGACGACCATCAAGACAGCCGGCCGGGGGACGCGTGCCTAACCCCTCGCCCTTCGACCTCGCCGGCCGCCGCGCCCTCGTCACCGGCGGCAGCCGCGGCTTGGGGCAGGGGATCGCCGTTGCCTTGGCCAAGGCCGGCGCCGAGGTCTGCGTCACCGCAAGGTCGCTTCCCGCTCTAGACAAGACTTTGCAGATGCTCGGCGATTCCGGCCGCGGCCTGGAACTCGACGTGCGCGACGTCGCCGGCATCACTGCCAAACTCAACACCCTCTTTTCCGACTGGCCGGTGGACATCCTCGTCAACAATGCCGGCTACGAAAGCGTCGCCCCCTCGCTCGATGTCGATGAGGCGCTGTGGGACAGCATCGTCGACACCAATTTGAAGGGCAGCTTCTTCGTCGCCCAGGCCGCGGCCCGCGACATGGCCGCACGCGGGACGCGCGGCTCTATCATCAACCTCTGCTCGCTCACCGCCTATGTCGGCGTTCCGACCGCCGTGCCCTACGGCTCATCGAAGTCTGGCCTCCTTGGCATGACCCGCGCACTCTCGGCCGAATGGGCCAAGCACGGCATCCGCGTCAACGCCGTCGCACCTGGCTATTTCCGCACCCAAATGACCGAAGTCTTCTATGCCGACGAGGCCTGGACTGCCGGCATGCTGGGCAAGATCCCGCAGGGTCGCTTCGGCCAGCCTGAGGATGTGGGCGGCCCGGTGGTGTTCCTCGCCAGCGACGCCGCCGCCTACGTCACCGGTCAGTGTCTCGCCATCGACGGAGGCTATCTTGCCTCCATCTGACGCGGGCGTGGCCGTCTCGGTCCGCAATGTCGACATGGTCTTCAACGGCACCCAAGCCGTGCGCGACGCCTCCTTCGACCTCGAGGACGGCAAGTTCCTCACCATTCTCGGCCCCTCCGGTTCCGGCAAGACCACGCTGCTGCGCATGATCGCTGGTTTCCAGAGCCCCTCGGCCGGCGAGATCGTCATCCATGGCAAGCCGGTCAGCGCCACGCCGCCGCACAAGCGCTCCATCGGCATGGTGTTCCAGAAACTCGCGCTCTTCCCGCACATGACCGCCGCCGAAAACGTGGCCTTTCCCCTGAAGATGCGCCGCTTCGATGCGACGACGATCCCTGAGCGCGTCGCGCGCTATCTCGACCTGGTGCATCTCGAAGGCTACGCCGATCGCCGCATCCACCAGCTATCCGGCGGCCAGCAGCAGCGCGTCGCCATCGCCCGCGCTCTGGTGTTCGAACCAGACCTGCTTCTGCTCGACGAGCCGTTGGCCGCCCTCGACCGCAAGCTGCGTGAGGAGATGCAACTGGAGTTCCGCCGCATCCAGCGCGAACTCGGCGTCACCACCATCAATGTCACCCACGATCAACGCGAAGCGCTGGTCGTGTCTGACGAGGTGATCGTCATGGACAAGGGCGTCATCCAGCAAAAGGCGCCGCCCTCGGCCACCTACCGCACACCGTCGAACGCCTTCGTTGCCGGCTTCATCGGCGTCACCAATTTCATCTCCGGCACCGTCACCGCAGCCGATGCCGGCGCCGTGACTTACGATATCGGCGGCAACACGGTGTTCGGGACCTGGAGCGGTACCGGCGCGCTGCCGGCCGCTGGCTCTGCGGTCACCGGAGCGCTTCGCGCCGAGCAGATCCGGCTGGGCCGCACCACAGCGGACCTCACCGGCTGCCAGACCATCACGTCCGGCACTGTTCGTGACGCCATTTTCGAGGGCGAGCGCCTGGTCTACGAAATCGAGTTTGGATCGTCGCGGGCGCTGCTGCGCGTCTTCGACCACGATCCGACGGCTCACACGCAATTCGCCATCGGCGAGAACGTGGCGATGGGGTGGAATGCACGCGACGTGCTCACCTTCCCGAATTGACCGGCACGGACCGGTACAACAGGAGAGAACGATCATGACTGAGAAGACGTCTATCCTCGCGCTTTCGCGCAGAAAATTCCTCGGTGGCGCTGCCGCGCTTGGCGGCGTCGCCATGGCGGGCTTCACCACGAAGGCTTTCGGCCAGGAACCGGCCAAGCCCGCCGAGATCATCGTGCGCGCCTGGGGCGGCTCGTGGGTCGATAGCCTCAAGGCCGGCGTCTCCGATCCGTTCACTGCGGCCACCGGCATCGCGGTTCGCCATGACCTGACTGAAGACAACGAGATCCAGCCCAAGGTCTGGGCCGCCGTGGCACAAGGGCGGGTGCCGCCGATCCACATCAACTGGGACACCACCACCAACGCCACCAAGTCGGCCCTCCGCGGTGTCACCGAAGATCTCTCTGACCTGCCGAACCTCGCCAACACCACCGACCTCGCCAAGCCTGTCGGTCTCGAGGGCTACCCGATCGTCAACACCTACGGCTATGTCTACGTGCTCGCCTATCGTCCGGAAGCCTTCCCCGAGGGCCCGCCGAAAACGCTGCAGGTGCTGCTCGATCCTAAGTTCAAGGGCCGCATCGCCCTTTACAATGACGGCATCGGTTTCCACTTCCCGGCCCAGGTCGCCGGCGGGGGCAAGCTCGAGGACATCCCCGGCAACATGCAGCCGGCCTGGGACTTCATCACCAAGGTGAAGCAGCAGGAGCCGCTGCTCGGTGAAGATCCGGATTTCACCACCTGGTTCCAGAACGGTGAAATCGACCTTGCTGTGACCATTTCGACCAATGCGCGCGAAGCCAAGAAGAACGGGGTCGACGTCGCCTGGACCGTGCCGGAAGAGGGCGCCAAGTTCGATACCGACGGGCTCTGGATTCCCAAGGGCCTGCCAGAGAACGAGCTCTACTGGGCCAAGCAGTACATCAACTTCGCCATCACCAAGGACGCGCAGCAGGTCTGGCTCGATGGCCTCGGGCTGCCGGGCGTGATTCCCGGCCTGACGCCGCCGGCCGATCTAGTCAACGATCCGTCCTATCCCGCCAAGGACGAGGACTTTGCCCATCTGATCCGCATCTCGTCGCAGGTCCAGGTCGAGAACGAGAGCACCTGGTTCGCCGAGTTCAAGAAGATCATGCAGGGCTGACGCTTGTTTGCGATCCCGGAGCGGCGCCACGGCGCCGTTCCTTCTGCCGAGGAGCAGCATGAAGACTTATCGCACCTCCTACCCGCTGAGCTGGCGACTGATGGACGGCGCCGAGGCTGCCGTGGCCACCGTCTGGCCGCGCCGCCTCAACGCGGCGCTGCCTTACGTCATGGTGCTGCCGGCGATCCTCCTCGTACTGCTGCTGGTCATCGGCCTGGTCCAGATCGCAGATCAGAGCGGCCGCACCCTCGACACCAGCACCTTCCTGCCTTCGGCTGACCTGAGTACCACGAACTACGAGACCATCTTCGCCAGCGGCCTCTACTGGACCATCCTCTGGCGCAGCCTGCTTGGCTCGGTGATCGTCACCGTGCTCTGCCTCGTCTTTGCCTTCCCCTATAGCTACCTCATGGTGCGCACGCCTTCGCCGCTGCTGCGCAAGGTCCTGCTCATCGCGCTGTTCCTCCCCTTCTTCATCGGCCAGGTGGTGCGCGCCTATGGGTGGCTCATCATCCTGGGCAATCAGGGCGTGGTGAACGAGACGCTGGGGCTGATCGGCGTCTCGCCGATCCGGCTGCTCTACAACTACCCCGCCGTGCTTTTCGGCCTCGTCCAGTACATGATCCCCTTCGCCGTGCTGATGCTCGCCCCCGCGCTGACCGCCATCCCTGAAGAGATGGAAGCGGCGGCGAGCAGCCTCGGCGCCAACTGGTGGCGCAGCTTCGTCCACGTGGTCCTGCCGATGGCCAAACCCGGCCTGATCGGCGCTGGTCTCGTCGTGCTGACCCTCTCGCTCACCGACTTCGCCATGCCGGCCATCCTCGGCGGCGGCTCGCAGGATTTCATCGCCAACGCTATCTACGACCAGTTCTTCCGTACCTCCGACCAGGGCATGGGCGCGGCGCTGACGATTATCCTCGTGGGCATCGGCTCGCTTGTCGTGGGCCTCGTCTTCTCGATCTTCGGCGCTGGGACCCTCGCCATGGGGAGGGACCGCAAGTGACGAGTTCGCTCAGCAAGTCCATCGTCATCTGGACCATGGTCGTGGCGGTGCTGATTGTTCTCTCGGCACCCACCATCGTGGTGCTCGGCGCCTCCGTCACCTCCGGCAACATCATCCAGTTTCCGCCCGACGGCTTCTCGCTGCAGTGGTACGCCAAGATCGCGCTCGCCGATGATCTGCGGAACGCTTTCTTCCGGTCGCTGACCGTCGCCCTCATCTGCACGCTGATCGCCATTCCGGTCGGCACGCTGGCCGGCATCGCTCTCAGCAAGTATGCGCTCAAGTTCGAGAAGACACTGCAGATCTACCTGCTGTTGCCGTTCACCATTCCGCTGATCGGCTCCGGCATCGGCCTCATGCTGCTCTTTGGTCAGATGCGCGTCCTCGGCCAGATCTGGCCCATCGGCGTCGCCTGTTGCGTGATCAATCTGCCGTGCATGAGCTGGGCGGTGATGGCCAGTGCCTCGAGCCTCGATCCCGACCTAGAATTGGCGGCCGCCAATTGCGGCGCCGGGCCGCTTTCGACATTCTTCCACATCACCATTCCGGGCGTCATGCCCGGCATCATCTCGGGCTCGCTGCTGATGTTCATCCTGGCGCTCAACGAGTTCCTCGTGAGCCTGCTGCTGACCGATGCCCGCACGGTGACCCTGCCGGTGCAGATCTACAACTCCATCCGCTCGATCATCACCCCCGACCTCGCCGCCATCTCGGTCGTATTCATCCTCTGCGCCGCGCTGGTGATCGCGCTGCTCGACCGCCTGGTCGGCCTCGACATTTTCCTCAAGTCCAAATGAGTCCCGCCATGTCCGACGTTGCCTTTTACGACTACGCCAAGCTTTCGGCCGAGCAGAAGGCGGCGCTGCTCAAGCGCTCCGAGGCAGACCTCTCTGAGGTGATCGAGAAGGTCAAGCCCATCATCGAGGCCGTGCGCACCGAGGGCGACGTGGCGCTGGCCCGTTTTGCCCGCGATTTCGACAAGGCCCAGAACGTCACCGCCGATAACCTGCAGGTCACTCCGGCCGAGTTCGATGCCGCCTTCAAGGCGGTCGACCAGAAGGTCATCGACGCCATCCAGTTCGGCATCGAAAACATTCGCAGCTTCCACGAAGAGCAGAAGCCCGAGACCATGTGGATGAAGGAGATCCGGCCCGGCGCCTTCGCCGGCGATCGCTTCACCCCCATCAAGTCGGTGGCCCTCTACGTCCCGCGCGGCAAGGGCTCGTTCCCCTCGGTGACCATGATGACCTCGGTGCCCGCCGTCGTTGCCGGCGTCCCCAATCTCGCCATCGTCACCCCGCCCGCGCCAGATGGTTCGGTGGATGCCGCGACGCTGGTCGCCGCCCGCCTCGCCGGTGTCGAGACCGTATACCGTTCCGGCGGCGCCCAGGCCGTCGCCGCCGTGGCCTTTGGTACTGAGACCATCAAGCCGGCCCTCAAGATCGTCGGCCCCGGCAGCCCCTGGGTCGTGGCTGCCAAGCGCCTGCTTGCGGGCGTACTCGATACGGGCCTACCCGCCGGCCCGTCGGAGTCGCTGATCTTTGCCGACGACACCATCGATGGCGGCCTCGCCGCGCTCGACCTCCTCATCGAAGCCGAACACGGTCCCGATTCCTCGGCCTACCTCGTGACGCACAGCCGCCGTGTCGCCGAAGAGGCGCTTGCCGCCCTGCCACTGCACTGGGCGCAAATGACAGAACTCCGCGTCGGCTTCTCCCGAACCGTGCTGACCGGCGGCAAGACTGGCGGCATCATCCTGACGTCCTCGGTCGAAGAGAGCTACGACTTCGTCAACGCCTATGCGCCCGAGCACCTGCAGATCCTCTCGAAAGAACCCTACGACCATCTCGGAAAGATCAGCGAGGCCTCCGAAATCCTGCTCGGCCAGCACACGCCTTGCAGCATCGCCAACTTCGGCCTCGGGCCCAACGCCGTGCTACCCACCAGCAGCTGGGCCCGCACTTATGGGCCGCTATCGGTCACCGATTTCGTCAAGCGCAGTTCCGTTGGCTACGTCACCGCCGCCGGCTTCCCGCTGCTCGCCAAGCACGCGCACGAACTCGCCATCTACGAGGGCTTCTCCTCGCACGCCCTGGCCGTCTCAGACCTGCGCCAGAAGTATGTGAAATAGGGCTTAGCCTAGCGCGTCTTCGAGGATCATGGTCACCGCTTTGCCGGCGATCATCATCGTCGGCGCATTGGTGTTTCCCGACGTGATGGTCGGCATCACCGAAGCGTCGGCGACACGCAGGCCGTCGACGCCGAAGACGCGCAGCCGCTCATCCACCACCGCCATCGGATCGGTCGCTAACCCCATCTTGGCTGTGCCGACCGGGTGGAAGATCGTCGTGCCGATCCGCCCCGCCGCGGCCGCCAGCTCCTCGTCACTATCGCCGATCTCCGGGCCGGGCAGGAACTCTACCGGCTGGTAGCGCTGGAAGCTCGCTGACCGCGCAATCCGCCGCGCCACTCGCAGCGACCGTGCGGCAATGGTGCGGTCTTCTTCCGTCGAGAGATAGTTGGGCTGGATATGCGGCGCCGCATCGAGGTCCGCCGAGGTGATCCGCACCTCGCCGCGGCTCGTCGGCCGCAGGTTGCATACGCTGGTGGTGATCGCCGGAAACCGGTGCAGCGGCTCGCCGAACTTGTCCAGCGACAGTGGCTGCACATGGAACTCCAGATCGGCCCGCTCGACGGCGTCGCTCGACCGCGTAAAAATACCGAGCTGCGAGGGCGCCATGGTCAGTGGCCCGCGCCGCCGCAGCGCATAATCCACGCCCATTCCAGCGCGGTGAAAGAGGTTCCAGTAGGTCTCGTTGAGTGTGCGGACGCCGGAAACCTTGTAGACCATGCGCAGCTGCAGATGGTCTTGCAGGTTCTTGCCCACCCCTGGCCGGTCCACTGCGACCGGAATGCCCAGCGCCTGCAGCTCCGTGCCCGGACCGATGCCTGAGCGCAGCA
Organism: Pseudomonadota bacterium; assembly: GCA_023415605.1. Lineage (GTDB taxonomy): Bacteria > Pseudomonadota > Alphaproteobacteria > Rhizobiales > Devosiaceae > Devosia_A. The sequence goes on along the minus strand of JAEZKB010000196.1, from coordinate 6,477 downwards.
GCACCTGCACCGAGCCGATACTGCCGCCTGCCAGCACGATCTCGCGCCGCGCCCGTGCCGTACGCCGCACCCCGTTCTGCACCCAGACGATCTCGCGCGCCCGACCGTCCTCGACCACCACGCGATCGACATGGCAGCCGGTCTGCAAGGTGACGTTGCCGCGCGTCAGCGCCGGTCTCAGGAACGCCGTCGCCGCCGAGAATCGGACGCCCCGCTTCTGCGTCACATCGAAATAGGCGCTGCCCTCGTTGTCGCCGGTGTTGAAGTCGGCAATCGGCGCGATCCCCGCCTCTTGCGCCGCCTTGCGATAGGCGTCGAGCACCGTCCAGCTGAGCCGCGGCGGCTCCACGCGCAGCCGCCCGCCTGCGCCATGCGTTGCCGAGGCGCCGCCGTGGAAATCTTCTTGTGCCTTGAACACCGGCAGCACATCGTCCCAGCCCCAGCCGGTGAGCCCCAGCTGTCGCCAGTGGTCGTAGTCCGCCGCTTGGCCGCGCATATAGATCATGGCATTGATGGACGACGAGCCGCCGATCACCTTGCCGCGCGGATAGCTGAGCTTGCGCCCCGCCAGTCCCGCCTCCGGCTGCGTCTCGAACCGCCAGTCGGCCCGCGGATTGCCGATGGCGAAGAGGTAGCCCACTGGAATCTTGAACCAGATCCAGTCGTCCGAGCCGCCCGCCTCGAGTACCAGGACACGGTTGCGCGGGTCGGCGGACAGGCCTTCGGCCAGCACCGAGCCGGCCGAGCCGGCGCCGGCGATGATGTAATTGTATTCGTCGTTCACAGAGGCCCGCCCTCAATTCCTCCGCCCATCGTAAGCAAGGCGACCGGCACCGTTAACCCCCGAAACCACATCCAGCCATAAACTCGCCGTATAGATGACGGCCATCTGAACGGGTGAGCCGTCGGTGTTTTGCGTCAGATGCCGGCCGACCGAGGGTTTGGGTGCCGCCAGCAGCGGTGCCCGCGGGGCGACAGGAACGGAACACTGGTACTGCGGCGGGTAAGTAGCGCGCTGGTCCTCCTTGCGTTGATGGGGGTGTCTGGCGCATCGGCGTTCGAGTTCTTGGGCATCAAGCTGTTCGAGGATCAGAGCGAGGTGGATGCGGAGGCGGTGATCGCCGATCCGCAGCCCTATTCGGCCACGCTGACCACCGCCGCCAGCGGCGATCTCGAGAGCACGATTCGCAACGCCTCGGGCCTGCTCGCCGGGCAGGACGAACCGGCCAATGGTGCTGCCGGCCTGCTCGCAAAGGCGCGCGCAGACTACAAGCGTATTCTCGGTGCCCTTTATGACGAGGGGTACTATGGCGGGGTCATCTCCATCCTCGTGGGTGGCCGCGAGGCTGCGAAACTCCCGCCCGACACCACGCTGCCCAAGCCGGTGGCGGTGGAACTCAGGGTCGAGCCTGGCCCGCTTTTCCACTTCGGGCGCATCGCCATCGCCAATCGCGCTCCCGCCGATGTGCCGGCGGACGATTATGTCGAGCCGCCAGAGGATGTCGGCTTCGCCGCCGGTGAAGTCGCCCGTTCCAACGTCGTGCTCCGCGCCGAAACCCTGGCCATCGAAGCCTGGCAGCAGCTCGGCTATGCCGAGGCAGCGGTCGCCGACCGCGAGGTCGTTGCCGATCACGCGACCCGCATGGTCGATGTCACCATTGTGGTGGAGCCCGGCCGCCGTGCGGTGGTTGGACCGGTCGCGGTGCAGGGTACCGACCGCATGGACCCGGATTTCGTGGCCCAGCAGACCGGCCTCGTTGCGGGTGCCGAGTACGACCCGGATGATCTCCGTCGGGCGGAAAAGCGCCTTGCGCGCCTCGATGTCTTCCGCGCCATGCGGCTCGAAGCCGCGGGCAGTACCGGGAGCGATGGCGTGCTGCCCTTCAACGTCATCGTCGAGGAGCAGGCGGGCCGCCGTTTCGGCGCCGGCGCCAGCTATTCGAGCGTGGACGGGATCGGCCTCGAAGCCTTTCATCTCTGGCGCAATCTGTTCGGCCGCGCCGAGCGGCTGCGCCTTGATGCCAAGGTCGCTGGCATCAACTGGCCCATCGACAGCGCCCAGTTCGACTATGCCTTCGGCGCGACCTTCACCAAGCCGGGCTTTCTCAACCCCGACAATGACCTGGTCGCCGCCATCTCGGCCGAGCGCACCGTGCTGCCGGCCTATACCGAAACCTCCGCCGGCGCCCGCGTCGGACTCACGCAATACCTCTTCGACGATGTAACGCTGGATGGCGCCGCCTACTATGAGCGCTCCATCTTCGACGACGACTTCGGCACCCGCGACTTCTCGCTCGCCGGACTCACCGCCGGCGCCGTCTGGGACGCGCGTGATGACGCACAGGACGCGACCAGCGGTTTCTACCTCGCCGCCACGGCCGAGCCCTTCTACGAAACCATGCGCGGCTATCTCGCCTTCCGCTCCACCGCCGAGGCGCGCGGCTATTGGGGCCTGATGGACGATCGCTTTGTCCTCGCCGGCCGCGCCAAGCTCGGCGCGCTGGCCGGACCGGCGCTCGCAGATATTCCGCCCGACCGACTGTTCTTTGCCGGCGGCGGCGGCTCGGTGCGCGGCTATGCCTATCGCGGTATCGGCGTCGACAATCCCGATGGCACCGTCACCGGCGGCCGCTACCTGCTCGAAGGTTCTCTCGAAGCTCGCTTCAAGGCCACGGACGAGATCGGCGTTGTCGGCTTTATCGATGGCGGCTATGTCGCCGCCGACACTTTTCCCGGCCTCGACCAGTTGCGCTTGGGTATTGGCGCCGGGCTCCGCTACTATACCAGCCTGGGGCCGCTGCGGCTCGACGTTGCCGTGCCGCTCAACAAGCGCGCCCGCGACCCCGATTACGCCATCTATGTCGGCATCGGGCAGTCTTTCTGATGCGCAAGCTCGTGGCACTCACAGTGGTTGGCGCGGCGGTTGGTCTCACCGTACCGCTCTTCGCCCAGGACATGTCCGAGGCCGAACAGCGCGACTGGTTCGTTCAGTTCGTCGAAGGCCAACTGTCCTCACCCGAGCGCCAGATCCGCCTTTCCAACATTGATGGCGCCCTCTCCAGCCAGGCCTCGATCCGCGAGATCACCATCTCCGACAAGGAAGGTGTCTGGCTGCGCATCAACAATGCGGCCATCGACTGGGACCAGGGAGCGCTGTTCACCGGCCGCCTCCTGGTGCGTGAGCTCAAGGCCGACAGCATCGAATATCTCCGCTATGCCATGCCGAGCGGCGAGCTCGATCTACCGGCACCCGAGGCAGCGCCCCTGGAAGTGCCCGAGTTCCCGGTCGCCATCCAGCTTGACAAGCTCTCGGTGCCCAGCGTTACCTTCGGCGAAAGCGTCTTCGGGCTCGGCTCGGAAATTTCTGTTGCCGGAAGCCTCCTGCTCGAAGGCGGCTCGCTGACCTCCGCCCTCGACATCGAGCGTCTCGATGGTCCGGGCGGCAAGCTCGACCTCGATGTCGGCTACAAGAACGCCGACAGTACCGTCGATGTGGCGGTGACGCTTACCGAGCCCCCTAACGGCATTCTCGCTAATCTCCTCAATATCGAGGGCAAACCCGAAATCGCCCTGAGCGTCACCGGTGCCGGCCCGGTCGACAATCTCCGCACCGCCATGGCGCTCGATGCCGGCGGCACCCGCGCCCTCGAAGGCACTGCCACCATCGCGCAGGCCCAGGATGGCCTCGCAGTGAACGCCGACCTTGGTGGACCGATCGGACTCCTCGTCGCGCCGGCCTATCGCCCTTTCTTCGGCGAGCGCACCTCGCTCCAGGCTGCCGCGCTGGTGCGCAACGAAGGCGGCGTCGATATCACGGGCCTGAAACTCTCCGGTGGCCAACTGGCCCTTGACGGCAATCTCTCCACCACCACCGACGGTTTCCTCAACCGACTCGATCTCAGCGCCACCATTGCCGACCCCAATGGTTCGGTAGTGCTGCTGCCGGTGCCCGGGGAAGCCACCAGTATTCAACGCGCCGAGCTACGCGTCGATTTCGGCGGCAACGGCAGCGAAGACTGGCGCGCGGATGTTTCGGCTGAGGGTTTCTCCAACGGCACCGTCGCGGCGCAGTCCGTGATGGTCGCTGCCACGGGTGTTGCCGCCAATCTGAGCGACCCCGCCACCCGCCGCCTGACCTTCAATGCCGACGGTACGCTGGGCGGCATTTGGAGCCAGGATAAGGACGTAGTGGCCGCGCTGGGCGATAGTGCCGGCTTTGGCCTCGCCGGCCTCTGGACTGCCGGTGGTCCGGTGCAGATTGCCGAACTGCGGCTGGTCGGCAAAGCCCTGACCATGGCCCTCGCCGGCGAAGTGAATGACTGGACCTTCGACGGCCGCGTCGGCGTCGAGACCAGCTCTATTGCGCCTTTCTCGGGGCTCGCCGGCCGCCCGCTCAAGGGGGCGCTATCGCTCGCCGCGACCGGGAGCGTGGCGCCTCTGACCGGCGGCTTTGATCTTACCCTCGACGGCGCCGCCGACAATCTCGGCCTCGGCGAAGCGACGCTCGACCGCGTCCTCGCCGGTCGTGTCGCGCTCGCCGGCCGCGTCGCCCGCGATGAGAACGGCATCACAGCTCAGGGCTTCCGCCTCGGCAACGACAAGGTCGAACTTCGCGCCGATGGCAGCTTCGCCACCGGCAACGCCGACTTCGCCTTCGCCGCCAATCTGAGCGACCTGGCGCTGCTCTCCGACCAAGCCAAGGGACGCCTCGAAATCCTCGGCTCGGCCAAGGGGCAGGGCGCCATCGCCCTCGACCTCACCGGCCGCGTGCCCGAAGGCCGGCTCGCCGGCAAGGCGCTGACCGGCGCCGAGTTCGGCTTCGCCGGCACTCTCGCCGAAACTGGCGCGCTCACCGGCGCCCTCAGCGGCAAGGCCGGCCTCGACGGCACCGCGGTGACCCTTGCCGGCGACGTGGTAAGTAGCGATACCGGCCGCCACATCTCCGGCTTCCGCTTCACCGCCGGGGAGACGCTGCTTGAGGGCGACGTTGCGCAGGATACCGAAGGCCTTCTCGCCGGCGAACTCCGCCTCACCTCGCCCGACATCTCGACCGCCGCTGCGCTGGCCGCCCTCCGCGCCACCGGCAGCGCCAATGCCACCATCACGCTGAGCGCTGCTAACGGCCAGCAGTCGGCGCAGGTCACCGGCTCGATCGCCAGCCTCGCGGTTGAAGACACTCGCATCGGCTCCGCCGATATCAGCGCCACCCTCGCTGACCTCTTCGGTACTCCGGCGATCACCGGCACCGTCGCCGCCCGCGATCTCGTTGCCGGTGGCTTCACCGTCGATCGGCTTGATGCCGAGGCCAGCCAGTCCGGTGAGACAACGCAGTTCACCGTCGAAGCGGGGCTCGAGAGCGACCGCACTCTCGCCAATGCTGGCCTCACCCCGGTTCGCGCCACTGCCCGCGGCAGCCTCGCCGGCCGCGTCGTCACCATCGACAGCCTCGCCGCCAGCGGTCGCGGTGGCCTCGAAGTCACCGGCTCCGGACGCGTCCCGCTCGATGGCGATGGCCTTGCGATCGACCTCACCGGCTCGGCCCCGCTGGCGCTCGGCAATCGCTTCGTCGCCGATCGCGGCGGCCAGCTCTCCGGCACCGCGACGCTCCGCGCCCGCGCCAGCGGCTCGCTGGAGAAACCGCAATTCTCCGGCACCGTCTCCACTGGCGGCGCCGGCTATGTTGATCCTGAGCTCAACCTGCGTCTCCTCGATATTGGGGGTAGCGCTACACTGTCCGGCGAGCGCGTGGTGATCGACAGTCTTTCGGGTCGACTCGCCACCGGAGGCTCCATTTCGCTGAGTGGACCGGTCGGACTCACCGGCAGAAATCCGGCCGATCTCGCCATCCGCCTCAACGACGCACGGTACGCTGATGGAAATATGTTCGTCGCCACAGTGGCAGGCGACCTACGGCTGACGGGCGATCTCAGCGGCGCCTCCCAACTCGCCGGAAATGTCCTTGTCGAACGCGCCGACATCACCATTCCTGAGAGTTTTGGCGGCGCATCGGCCCTCGTCGCCACCGAACACCGCAACACCCCGCCCGCCGCCGCCGCGACCCTCGCCCGCGCGAAGGTCGATGAACGCGGCCGCACATCTCGCGGCGCTTCGGCCTCGTCCGTCGGGCTCGACGTTACCGTCTCGGCCCCGAACCAGATCTTCGTGCGCGGTCGGGGGCTCGATGCCGAGGTCGGTGGCAACGTCCGGCTCACCGGCACAGTCGACAACATCCAGCCCATTGGCGGCTTCAACCTCAATCGTGGCCGACTGGCTATTCTTGGCCAGCGCATCACCTTCGAAGAGGGCGTCGTCACCCTGGTGGGCGACCTCGATCCCTATCTCGATTTTCGTGCCCGCACCGAGGGGCAGGGCACCACTGTCTTCGTCGATGTCACCGGTCGCGTCTCCGAACTCGATATTGGCTTTTCCTCCAACCCGCCGCTGCCCGAGGACGAGGTGCTGTCGCGCCTGCTGTTC
>JAEZKB010000137.1 GCA_023415605.1 Pseudomonadota bacterium | reverse complement strand
GATACGGGCAATGAGCCAGCTGCCGGCGGCGACGAAGACGACTCCGATTGGCCCACCTATATAGGCGATGAGCGGCGCCTCCGCCGCGCCCGGTGGGATCAGCCCGCCGACAAAGATACCCCCAGCGACAAGTCCGACGACAGTCAGCAGCGCGAAGCCGACAATGTGGTTCCAGAACGACGAGATCAGCGGCGAGGTCGAAAGGCTGAGGCGGCCGTTCAACTGCCGGCTGATGCCGACCAACATGCCGGCCAGCGCGGCGAGGATGATCCACGTGCCCATCACGCTGCACCCGTGCCGAAAAAGATGATCAGCGCGCTACCAGCGACGATCAGCGCCAAGGCCGCGTAGTCGCGGAGATCGGTTTTGCGTCGTGGCATCCCCAAGAAGCCCCAGCGGTCGGCGGCGAGGCCAAAGACCACTTGCCCGGCGAGCCCCAGCGCCAGTGTACCGGAGAGGGCGAGCGGCGAGTTAACAGTCATCGAGGTCAGGATGACAGTGACGGCACCCGAGAGACCGCCCAAATAGGCCCACCAGGGTGCTTTCGGCCTTGCAGCGCTGGTGGTCGACGGCTTGTGGCGCGCCCAGAGCAGGCCCAGGAAGACCACGGCGGCCGCGGTGCCAGTGCCATGCGCCGCCCATGAGGCGAATAGCGCATTGCCGTAGCGGCCGAGCTCGCCGTTGAAATGCACCATCAGGGTGAGGAGGCAGCCGGTACCGAAGGCCGCCACCAGATGGAGCGGATTGAGACGGTCGGAGGTGAAATCGGTCATCAGTGAGTCCGGGAAGGAGTGAGAAAGATAGCACCTCCCGTCTCATAGGCGTGACGTCCTGCGGCGAAATCCCCGACCTTTCCTAAGCTACGGAGTCTTCACGCAAATTCCATTGCTATCCCCGCGGTGCTTTACCTCGTGCACAACATAGGAATATTGTCCTATCTTGGGAGCATGAGATGTTGGGTACGGCGGACTGGGAGAGGGTGGAGCGGCGGCCTTATGCGGCGCGGCGGTCGGGGCGGCGGCTGGAGCGTGACCGGCGGGCGGCTCGGATCGTCGATTTGGTTGCGAGGGTGCACGGAGTGACGAGGGAAGAGCTTCTGAGCCGACGGCGCTGTTCGACCGAGGTCACCGTGGCGCGGCAACTGGCGATGTATTTGGTGCATACGCTGCTGCAGCGGAACTACAAGGAGGTCGGTGTTCTATTCGGCCGCGACCGCACTACGGTATCGCACGCCTGCGCCCGCACTGAGGACCGGCGCGAAGACAAGAGTCGTTTCGAGATCGATGTCTCCGCGATCGAGTCGGTGGTGGCCGCGGAGAGCGAGCATGCTTAGGCGGGACAGCCTGCGCCTGGTCCGCGCCCTGCTGGCAGGCGCCGAGATGCGCCGGAATGACGACAGCGTTGAGGCAGCCGGCGTGATCGTGATGGAGGCCGAGTTCCGGGCGCTGGTCGCTGATGGCGTGCTTGCCGACGACGGGCGGCCGAGGATGGAGGCACGGAGCTGGCTCAAGCGGCATATGCTCGACGAAGATGCCTTTGCTGCCCAGCACCGGCTAGAGGCGGTGACGCCCGAGGGGCTGAGGCTCAATGTCGATGAGAGTCCACTGGCTCGGCTGGCTTCGGGGGAGACGCCGTTCCTGTCGCGGCATCAGGTCGAGGCGGGGGAGCGGGTACGAAGATTGTGCGAGCGTGCACGGATGCAGCCGCGCGTCACCATGAGCTATAGCGGCACGCAAATCGGCGGCGGCAAAGGGACATCGCGAGCACTAGAGATTTCAGATCTGGCGGCGGATGCGCGGCGGCAGCTTTCGGCTTTGCACACGGCACTGCCGGCGGACTGTGCTGGTGTGGTGCTCGATGTCTGTGGGCTGCTCAAGGGCCTGCAGCAGGTCGAGAGCGAACGCGGCTGGCCGAGACGGAGCGCCAAGCTGGTGCTGCGAATCGGGCTGGAGCAGGCGGCGGGATTCTTCGGACTGACCGGCGTTCCGGCAGGGAAGGCGAAGTCGCGGATGTGGGGTGAGCGGCCGACGGTGGTGGGCTAGGTCAGACCAGCAGCGCCTGGGCTTCGGTGCGGATGCGGTTGACCATGGCGACAAGGCCGTTGGAGCGCTGCATGCCCAGGTGCTCGCTGAGGCGAAGCTGCCTGAACCAGTCGATAGCGTCAGTGGCGACGATCTCCGTAGCCGGACGGCCGGAATAGAGCGCGATCAGCACGGCGACGAGGCCCTTGGTGATGATGGCGTCGGACTGGCCGCGGAAATGCAGGACCGGATCGCCACCGGAGCGATCGACACTCGAAACCAGCCACACATTCGATACGCAACCCTTGACCTTGTTCTCGGCGGTCTTGTCGGCGTCGTCGAGGGCGGGAAGGGCGGCCCCGAGTTCGATCAAATAGGTCAGCCGGTCCTCCCAGTCGTCCAGATAGGAGAGGTTCTCGCGGATTTCTTCGAAGGCGGCGGGATTGGACATGGGGAGTAGATAGGGGATGCGGAGCAGGGAAGGAAGGGCTGAGCTGGGATGAGGACGTGGCTGCGCCCCTCCACCGGCCTTCGGCCGGTTCCCTGCCCGCGGACGGGGAGTATCCCCGACTGAGAGGGGAGGGGAAAAGAGAGGCCGGAAGCACGGGGCAGCGTGCTTCCGGCCGGACCAAGGGTCGCTCTGACTAGAGTAGCGTCGGGGGAAGTGACGCGGCCCCTGGCTAGCCCATCCAATCCGGTCTCGGTCGGGGGAAAGGGACCGGGGTGTTCGAAGTGTCCTGCATGGGAAGTTCGACGGACGGGATCTTGGTGGTCACGGCAGCAAGGACGGCCTTGCCGCCGGCGCATTCGATGGTCGAGCACTCGCTCGAAAGAATCTGGGAGACGATGGCCTGCTGGCCCGCGGCGACTGCCTGCGCCGACATGTCCTGGGCGCGCTGACCGAGGTCAACGTCCTTGGGGGCGATCAGGATGAACGCCACCGTGAGCCAGAATGCCGAACGTAGAAGAAACATGAAGCCGGAACCCCCTGGATGGGCGGATGGCCTCCGCCTCGTTGCATCCCGACGCTAGGCGGCCCGGCTTAAGGCGGCTTTGGGCAGATCGATAAAATTCGATGCAATTTGTGCCGATCGGGTCCGGCACAGCCGGGTAAGGCACTGTTTACGCTAACCCCAGAAAGCGGCCGCACAAGGCGGTGCAAAGCGTGCGGAACGGCGTTGGGACCGTTTTCCTTAAACCCCCTTTAGGGTCTCCAGTGGAGGGTTGGCCGCAACAAAAAGGCGTCTCCGAAG
>JAEZKB010000116.1 GCA_023415605.1 Pseudomonadota bacterium | reverse complement strand
ATTTCACGACGTTGTCAGCGGTGATGATCGGTGAGGGGAGTGCGGTATCCTTTTCTGGCTGCGCGCCGGCCAGGATGGCCATCAGGCGGAAGAAGCCGGCGCGGCCGATCTGGTCGGAATTGTTGAGGCCGGTGGCGGCGTAGTTGCCGCCGGCCTTCATGATCTCGGCGAGCGCGCCCTTTTCGCCATCGACCGAGGTGATGAAGATCTGGTCGGAGAGACCGGCATCGGCGATGGCCTTCTGGGCGCCCAGGCACATGGAATCGTTCTCGCAGAAGACGGCCTTGAGATCGCCGTGCTGGGCAAGCAGGTCTTCCATTTGCGTGAAGCCGCCGTCGGCGCTCCAGTTGCCCCAGTCGGAGGCGATGACGGCCTCGACCTTTGAGCCGGCGAACTTGGACTGCACGCCCTCGGACCGGTTCGAGCCGATGGTGTTGTCGGCCGGGCCGCCGCGGATGATGGCGACCTTGCCACCGTCGGCGCCGAGACGCTTGACGATGAAGTCGCCGATGCCTTCACCGATGGCACGGTTATCGGGGCCGACCCAACTGGTGTAGTCGCCGCCCTTGAGGAGACGATCGACCATCACGACCGGCACACCCGCCTGGTTGATCGCTTCGAGCGCGGCCGGCGCGGCTTCGATCCAGGCGCCCGACACGATCAATCCCTTGACGCCCTGGTTGAGGAGGTCATCAACGTCGGAGGTCAGCTTCTCGACATCGCCATTGGCATCGGTCGAGAGGATTTCGACATTGGAATAGGCCTTGGCGGCATCCTTGACGGCGGCGTCCATGCCGACGAAATAGGCGCAACAGAGCGACAGGTTCACCATGCCGACCTTGATGGTCTCCTGCGCCATGGCTGCGCCGGTCATGAGGGTTGCGGCGGCTGCCGCGAGGCCCCAGGCTCTCAGTCTTTGGATGATGGTCACTTGCGTCCTCCTGTGTTGCGGCCAGGTCCCTCCGGGCCGCTTGTGATCAGGCCTTCTTTCGCCGGGCGAGAACCGCGACGAGGATGATCAGGCCCTTGAGAAGCTGCTGGTAGTAAGAATCCACGTTGAAGAGGTTCAGCACGTTGTCGACGACGGCGAGCGCAACGACGCCACCGAGTACGCCGAGTGCTGTGCCGCCGCCGCCGCCGAGCAGGCCGCCGCCGATCACGACAGCAGCGATGGCGTCGAGTTCGTAGCCGATGCCGACGCTGGGCTGGGCAATGCCGAGGCGGCTGGCGAGCAGCACGCCGGCGACGGCGGCGAAGAGGCCGGCCGCAACATAGGCGAAGATGATATGGCGCCCGACATTGACGCCGGCCAGACGTACCGCCTCCTTGTTGACGCCGATGGCGAAGGCCGCGCGGCCCGAGACGGTGTGGTTGAGATAGAACCAGACCGCCGGAACGGCGAGCGCGAAGAGGATGAAGTTGACCGGGATCGGGCCGACGAATGCGCCACCCAGGACGGCGCGGAACATTTCGTCAGCAGGGTAGCGCGGCGTCGGCGCATAAACGTAGAGCGCGCCACGGAGCGAGCCCATGGTGGCCAGGGTAACGATGAAGGCCTGGAGGTTGAAGCGGGCGACGAGGTAGCCGTTGATCCAGCCGACCGCGGCGCCCATCGCAAGCGCAACGGCGATAGCGGCCGAGAAATGCATCTGCTCCTGCAGGCCGGTCGCAAGGAGACCAGCGAAAGCCAGCACCGAGCCGACCGAAAGGTCGATGCCGCCGGTGCGGACCACCATCAGCATGCCCAACGCGAGGAAGCCGTTGGTGACCATCTGGCGCGAAATGTTGACCAGGTTGCGCTGGGTGAGGAACGCCTCGGAGGCGAAGGACGCGAAGATCACCAGCACAATAATGGCCAGGGCAAAGATCAGATCAGCTCGCGACAGCCGTTGCCAGGGAGCAGGACGAGCCCCGATGTGTGCCGTGTCGGTCATTGCAGCGTGTCCGTTCCGGGGTGGAGGCCCGCCGCGTGGGCGAAGACGAGTTCGGGCTTGAAATCGTCGGGCACCAGCTCGGCGGCGATCCGCCCCTCGCGCAGCACCAGCAGGCGATCGGCGAGACCGAGCACTTCAGGCATTTCCGAAGAGATCAGCAGCACCGCCGCGCCGGCATGCGCCAAGTTGGCAATAAGCTGGTAGATTTCCACCTTGGTGGCGATATCAACGCCTCGGGTCGGTTCATCGAAGATATAGAGACGCGTGCCCTCAACGAGCAGCCACTTGGCGAGCACGACCTTCTGCTGGTTGCCACCGGAGAGTTGACGCACCGGCTGATCGGTGCTGCGCATCCGGGTGGAGAGTTCCCGGAGCTTGGCATCGACGAGGCGGCGCCGCTCCCGACCATTGATGATGCCGGCCCGCGCTGTGCGTCCAAAGCTCGCGAGGCCGGCATTGTCGAGGATACTGGCATCGAGCGCGAGCCCGTCGCCTTTGTGATCCTCGGTGATCAGAGCGAGGCCGGCCCCGACCGCCGCCGCAGGTGTCTCGAACCGCGCCGGTTCGCCATCGAGGCTGACACGGCCGCTCTCAAAGTGATGGGCGCCGAAGAGCGTCTTGGCGATCTCGGTGCGTCCCGAACCGACGAGGCCGAACATGCCGACGATCTCACCGGCACGCACGGAAAAGTCGATGTCGGCGAAGACCGCGCCATCGCTCAATTGCTCGACCTCGAGCACGACCTTGCCGGGGATGCGGTCGCGGGCGGGATAGATGGCCTCGAGCGGGCGGCCAACCATGGCTTCGATGAGCCGGGCCTGATCGAGCGTGCCGATCTCGCCATGCAGCACCGACTGACCATCCTTCAGTACCACCACCTCGTCTGCGATCTCGAAAATCTCTTCGAGCCGGTGCGAGATGTAGAGGACGGTCGTGCCGGCCGCAGCGAGCGCGCGTACCCTTGCGAAGAGCAATGTCGTCTCCGCGGCGGAGAGAACAGCCGTGGGCTCGTCGAGCACGAGGATCTTCGGCTCGGTCACCAATGCCTTGGCGATCTCGACGAGTTGCTGGCGGGCGACGCTCAGCGTCCGTACCAGGGCACGGGGATCGATGTCGGTGAAGCCGAAGGTCGCCAAGGTTTCGGCAGCGATGCGATTGGCCTTGCGCCAGTCGACGACGAAGGGCAGGCCGCGCGTCGGCAGACGGCCGAGCAAGATATTCTCGGCGACGCTCAGATGCGGTAGCAAACTCAGTTCCTGGTAGACGGTGCGGATGCCCAGCGCCATGGCATCGGCGGGGCTGGTGATGCGCACGGGCGTGCCGTCGAGTTCGATGCTGCCGCCGTCGGGGATCACGGCCCCCGAGAGCACGCGCATCAGTGTCGACTTCCCGGCGCCATTCTCCCCCACCAGGGCCAGCACCCTGCCCGCGCCGACCGCAAAGGAAATGTCACGGACGGCGGGGTTGCCGTCGAAGCTCTTCTGGATATGCGAGAGGGTCAAGGCGGGCATCAGAGGCCACCGAAGATTTCATGGAGCAGGAGGGTCTTTTCCTTGCTCATCTCGTGCAGCGTATCGTGAATGCCCTCGCGGCCGTTGCCGGAGCCCTTGTTGCCGCCGAAGGGAAGCGTTTCGACGCGCACGGCGGTGGTGTGGTTGACAACGACTGTGCCGACATCGAGCAACTCGTAAGCGCGCATGACGCGGCGGATGTCGTGGGTGAAGATCGCTGCCTGCAGCCCGAAGGGGCTGTCATTGGCAAGCGCCAACGCCGCTTCGAAATCGTCGTAGGGGATCAGCGGCAGAACCGGGCCGAACGTCTCTTCGGCGAAGGCCGGCGTGCCCGGCGTGACGCCGGTGAGGATGGTCGGCTCGTAGAAATTGTCGCGGCGCTTGCCGCCGGTGACCACGGTAGCGCCATCGGCCACGGCCTGGGCCACCTGGGCCTCGACACGCTCGGCACCGCGACGGTTGATAAGCGGGCCAACATTGGTCGCGGGATCCATCGGGTCGCCGACCCTGAGCCGGCGGGTACGATCGGTCACCGCGGCGAGCAGCCGGTCGTAGACCGATCGATTCACCAGGACACGCTTGACGGCGCAGCAGATCTGGCCGTTGCCGGAGGTAAAGCGGCCGGCGATCAGTGCGTCGGCGGTGGCATCGATATCAGCGTCGTCGCAGACGATGGTCGCGTCATTGCCGCCGAGTTCGAGGTGCACCTTCTTGAGTGTCTGGGCGGCGACTTCGAGGATGCGCTTGCCGGCAGCAGTGGAGCCGGTCATGGCGATCATCTGGACGCCCGGCGATCGCACCAGCGCCTCGCCGACATCGCGCCCGCCGGTCAACACCTGATGGGCGCCGGTGGGCAGACCGGCCTCCTCGATGAAACGAGCGACTTCCAGGATGGCGAGCGGGCAGTCCTCGGGCGTCTTGGTGATCACCGCGTTGCCGGCAGCGAGGCCGCCGGCCACCTTGTGACTCCAGAGCTCGACCGGATAGTTGAACGGCACGATGGCGGCAATCACGCCCAGCGGATATCGCGTGGTGATGGCGAGCGACTTTTCGCGGCCCGGTATGGCGTGGAGCGGCACCGCCTTGCCGAAGATGCGCTTGGCTTCCTCGGCATAGCCGCGGAAGATGCGGGCGGCGACGCCGACCTCGCTTGTCGTTTCGCCGATGCGCTTGCCGTTTTCGAGGCAGAGCAGTTCGCCCAACCGCGTCTGGTTCTCCTCGATCCGACGCGCCACCACTTCGAGGATCTCGTAACGGCGCCAGGCCGGCATGGCCGCCATGGCTTTGGCGCCGCGCTGGGCGGCGTCGATGGCACGCTCGACATCTGCGGCAGTGGCACGCGGCACCGAGCCGATCTCGGCATTGGTAGCGGGGTTGAGCACGGGATCGGTGGCGCCGTCGGACGCGCCGGTCCAGATGCCGTCGATCAGCATATCCATGTTGTCATCCTCCTATGCTGCAGTTTGGGCATCATAGGGCGCGTCCCGTGCTGTCGAAAACATGAGCGCGGGAGGGATCGATGGCGAGCTTCACCTCGGCATTGGCGGCGGCTTCGAACGTGCCCGGCAGCTCGATCGTCAGCATCGGCCCCAAGCCCTCGACGCGGGTGTGGACCAAGCTCGAACCACCGAGGCGTTCCACCAGCACGATGCGCGCCGGAAGGCCGGTCTCGGCGATGGCGATGGCATCGGGGCGTATACCGATTTCGTCCGGTTCACCGGCCAGCAGCGGGCGACTGAGCAGAACCGGCCCCCCTGCCCCGAGCCGTAAATCGCCACCGTCGGTGACGACCGGCACGAAGTTCATCTTCGGCTGACCGAGGAAGCCGGCGACGAAACGGTTGGCCGGCAGCTGGTAGAGATCGAGTGGCGCCCCCTCCTGTTCGATGCGGCCGTTGTTGAGGATGACGATGCGATCGGCCAGCGTCATCGCCTCGACCTGGTCGTGGGTGACGTAGATCATCGTCGTCTTGAGTTCGTCGTGGAGCCGGGCGATCTCCACGCGCATCTGGGCGCGCAGGTCGGCGTCCAGGTTCGAGAGCGGTTCGTCGAAGAGGAAGACATCAGGCGATCGGGTGATGGCGCGGCCGATGGCAACGCGCTGACGCTGACCGCCGG
The DNA here is from genome assembly GCA_023415605.1 of Pseudomonadota bacterium. Taxonomy (GTDB): domain Bacteria; phylum Pseudomonadota; class Alphaproteobacteria; order Rhizobiales; family Devosiaceae; genus Devosia_A. The sequence continues at coordinate 2,619 of JAEZKB010000116.1, read as the reverse complement.
AGAGCTGCCGAGGCTTGCGGTCGAGCAGTGCCTCGAGCTGCAGGATGCGCGCCGCCGACCGAACTTTGTCCTCAACCTCGGCCTTTCCGACGCCCATCATCTTGAGCGCAAAGCCCATGTTCTCGGCGACCGTCATGTGGGGGTAGAGCGCATAGCTCTGGAACACCATTGCGATGCCGCGATCGGCGGCAGGTACCTTGTTCATCGGCTTGCCGCCGATGCGGAGCTCGCCCGAGGTGATGTCCTCCAGCCCGGCGATCATGCGCAGGAGCGTGGACTTGCCGCAGCCCGAGGGACCGACGAAAACCAACAGCTCGCGGTCGGGGACCGAGAGGTTGACATCGTGCACCACCTCGACCTTGCCGAAGGCCTTCCGGATGTTCTGGAGATCGATCGACGCCACGGTTCAGCCTTTCGCCTTGACGGCCCACATTTCGACTTCGACGAGATAGCCGGGGAGCAGGATGGCCTGCACGGCGGTGCGGACCGGGAGCGGCTCGGGCATCAGCTCTTCGTAGACGCTGTTGAAGCGAGCCCAGTCGGCCAGGTCGGTGAGGTAGATGTTGACCTTGAACACATCGGCCAGCGAGCAGCCGGCGGTCGCCAACTGTCCGGCGCAATTGCGCAGCGTGGCAGTGGTCTGCTCCTCGATGGTGGTGCCCATGACGTGGCCTTCAAGGTCGACCGCGACCTGGCCGGAGAGCACGACGAGGTGGCGGGCGTCGACTTCGAGGACGGGCGAGTAAGGGCCGGCGGTGACATGCTGCCGGGCATCCTTGGGGCGAGCCTTCAGGGGGTGGAAGTTACTCATTGCTTCAGCCTTTCACCGCGCCGGAGAGGAGGCCTTCGACGACGAAGCGCCAGACCAGAATGACGAGCACGAGGGTGGGGACGATGGCGATGAAGATCGCGGTATTGAGGAGGCTCCAGCTCACGTCAGTGTTGCGCGCGAGGGCGGCCATCACCACCGAAACCGGTCGCGTTTCGCTGCTGCCGGACAAGATCATCGCAAACATGAACTCCGAATAACTCAACATGAACGCGAACAGGCCGGTGGCGCCGATCGAGGGAAGCGCCAGCGGCACGGCGACGCGCCAGAACGCCTGTAACCGGCTGCAGTGATCGAGCACCGCGGCCTCAAAAATCTCGGCCGGAATCTTGCGGAAGAAGACGGAGAGGATAAGCACGGTGAACGGCAGTGCCTTGGCGGTGTGCACCAGGATGATGCCGAGCTGCGTGCCCACGAGGTTCATCGCCTGCAGCATCATGTAGATCGGCGTCACCAGGGCAACGGCGGGCACCAGGGGCGACAGGATGAGGTAGAGGAAGCTCACCTTCTTGCCCGGAAAGATATAGCGGGCGAAGACGAAGGCCGCCGGAGCGCCGAGGATGAGGTTGAGGACCATCGCGGCGAGCGCGTTGACCGATGAATTGACCAGCGCCTGCGGCACCTGCCGGGCGGCGTCGGAGATCATGGCACGATTGGTCCCTTCGGCATTGTAGCTGTCGGGCAGCTGGCCGGTGAAGACGTAGCGATAGGTCTCGAAATTGGGACCTTCGGTGAAGAGACTCTTGTCGGGGCTCAGCAGCACCTTGTCGGGCACCACGCTGCCATAGAGCGAGAGCAGCACCGGACCGCCCGAGAACAGCAGGATCAACGCGGCGAAGATGAAGGTGAGGACGGGATGCAGGCGACCGGCCATCTCACTCCCCCGCAAAGAGGTCAGAGGGAAGCGCCTTGGTGATCGCGACGATCAATAGCGCACTGATGAGCACGACGATGAAGGCGACGGCAGAGCCGGCGCCGAAGTCGTACATGGAGAAACTCTCGCGCCAGATCTGAAAGCTCAGTAGCGTGGTCGCCGTGCCTGGGCCGCCACCGGTCATGGCGTAGACAATGTCGTAGCTCGTGAAGGCGGTGAGCGCGTTGTAGACGAGCAGCACCACGATCATCGACTTGATTTCGGGGAAGACCACGTAGCGGAAGCGCTTCCATGGGCTGCGGCAGTCAATGGCGGCGGCTTCGAGCGTCTCGCCATTGATGGTCGAGAGAGCGGCCATCATCAGCACGACGGCAAAAGGGATTTGCGTCCAGACATGCGCGACGATGACCGCGCCGAGCGCCGTGCGCGGATTGGTGAGCCAGCCGATGGGACTGTCGATCAGCCCCAGGTCGAGCATGAGGCCATTGAGAAAGCCGAAGCTGGGATGGAACACCCAGACCCAGAGCACGGCGGAGATGGCGCCGGGCAGCACCCAGGGCAACAGCACGACTGAGCGGATCACTTGCGAGCCGGCAAAGCGCTTCTGCAGAAAGAGCGCGATGAGGGTGCCGAACAGCACCACGGTCGGCGCAGCGATCAGGGTGAATACCAGCGAGTTGCGGAGAGCCACGCCGAAATAGTCGCCAACGATGACGCGCTGGTAGTTCTTGAGGCCGACAAAGGGTTCGCCGGGAAAGAGGATCATCACCTCGTGCAGCGAGGTCCAGAGGGCATGACCGATCGGGTAGACGGTCAGCAGGATGACAGGCAGCAATGCCGGCAGCAGCCAGACGCCCGGATAGCGATTGATGGTCCACATGGTCGCCTCAAGGAGAGATGATGGGCGGCACTAGGC
>JAEZKB010000108.1 GCA_023415605.1 Pseudomonadota bacterium | reverse complement strand
CTCAATCCGGAAACACGTCCTTGTGTTTGCCTAGGATTGAACCTATTTCTGGGCACTAGTGTAAGCGTTCGGCTTTCTGGGAGAATTCTGCCATGCACGCGCCAGGCATTTGGGGCATCATCATCGTCGCGCTCGTCGTGGTTCTGCTGTTCGGTCGCGGCAAGATTGCCGGGATGATGGGTGAAGTCGCCTCGGGCATCAAATCGTTCCAGAAGGGCCTCAAGGACGAAGACAAGCCTGCCCCGCAGATCGACACCACCGCCCAGGTCAACGCCGCCCGCGAGACCGAGAAAAAGGACGTCTGATCCACTTAGGATCGGCCGTATCCGAGGGGTACCTGTAGATGCTCGGTGTGGGCTGGACTGAAATGCTCCTCATCGGAGTGGTGGCGCTCATCGTCATCGGTCCGAAGGAATTGCCCGCGCTGATGCACCGGATCGGCAAGTTCGCCGGCACCATCCGCCGCATGGGCCAGGACTTTCAGCGCGAGTTGAATAAGACCACCGGACTCGACGAGGTCAAGAACCTTCGCGCCTCGATCACGGCGCCGCTCAAGGCGACCACCGACGCCATCCGCAAGGAATTCAACACCATAACGCCGACCGGCGAGGTGAAGCCATCCGGGGTAATCAAGCCGGCTGACCCGAACGCCGAGAGCGTCGTCGACGAGATCAAGGCCGCGGCCGGGATGAAGCCGGCGCCACTTCCGCTGACCGCAGCAGCGGCTGCCGCCGCCAAGGCCCCCACCGCAGGCGAGTCGATGAAGGACGCGGTGACCAAACGCATGGCCGAGATCGAAGCCGCGAAAGCTGCTGCCGCCGAAGCCAAGCCGGCCCGCGTCAAGGCCGCCCCGCGTACTGCCGCTGCCGCGCCCGCAAAGCCGAAAGCGGCGCCGAAAAAGGCCTCAGCAGCCAAGAAGCCGGTCGAGAGCCCCGCCCCAGTCGAGGCCATCGCACCTGCCAAGCCGAAGAAGGCCGCTGTGACGAAGGCCGCTGCCGACGTCACGCCCGTCGCCGAGGTGACGGCCCCGGCCAAGCGCAAGCCCGCGGTCAAGAAGGCTGTGGCGCCTAAATCCACGCCCGAGGCGAAGGCCTAAGCCATGGCCGATCAACCCAAACTCGCCGGGCCAGCCTCGACGGAGCCGGAAGACGAACTCGCCGGCAGCGAAGCGCCGCTGCTCGACCACCTGATCGAACTGCGCAAGCGCCTCATCCGCTCGGTGATCGTGCTGTTCGCGCTGTTGATCGCCTGCTTCTTCGTGGCCGGACCGATCTTCGACATCCTCGTGCAGCCCTATCGCGATGCGGTGGCGCCGACGCCGGTGGAATTGATCTACACGGCGCCGCAGGAATTCTTCTTCACGCAGCTCAGCCTTGCCTTCTTCGGTGCGCTGTTCCTGGGCTTTCCCTATCTTGCGGTTGAGATCTACGGCTTCGTCGCGCCCGGCCTCTACAAGAAAGAGCGCCAGTCCTTCATCCCGTACCTGATCGCGACACCGATCTTCTTCGTGCTCGGCGCGGCCATGGTCTATTTCGCCGTGCTGCCCATGGCGATGCGCTTCTTCCACGCCATGGAGACGGCCGAGATCAACATGCTGGTCAAGGTCAGCGAGTACCTCGGGCTGGCGATGACGCTTATCATTGCCTTCGGCGTCTGCTTCCAACTACCCGTGATCCTCACTCTGCTGGCGCGCCTCGACCTCATCACGTCCACGACGCTGGGTAAGGGCCGCCGCTATGCCATCGTCGCCATTCTGGCGGTCGCCGCCTTCATCACGCCGCCCGATCCGATCAGCCAGATCGGTCTTGCCCTGCCGATGTACCTCCTCTACGAACTCTCGATCCTTTCGGTGAAGTGGGTGGAGCGCTCTCGGGCCAAGACTCAAGCCGAAGAGGCAGGCACTGACGTAACCACGACCGCAGACGAGCCGGCTGAGAAGACCGGCGCCTAAAGCCGGGACCTTCCCATGTTCGACATCAAGTGGATCCGAGCCAACGCCGAGGCCTTCGATGCCGCATTGGCGCGCCGCAAGGGCGTCACCATCCGCGCCAAGGACCTGATCGAGCTCGACGAGCGCCGTCGCGCCGTCATCACCGCTCTCAACGAGATGCAGGAAAGGCGCAACGCCTCGTCCAAGCTGATTGGCCAGGCCAAGGCGCAGAAGGACGAAACCAGGGCGCAGGCGCTGCTGGCCGAAGTCGCTGGCCTCAAGGACTCGATCCAGAAAGGCGAGGCTGAGGAGCGCGCACTCGATGCCGAACTGCGCGTCAAGTTGCTGGAAATTCCGAACCTGCCGCTTGACGAAGTGCCCACCGGCGCCGACGAGCATGACAACGTGCCGTACTTCGGGCGCAACGGCACCGAAGCCACTGCCGCCGCAATCCGCCCGGCCAAGCCGAGCTTCAACTTTAAGCCGAAAGAGCATTTCGAGACCGGCGAAGCGCTGGGCGAGATGGACTTCGAAGTGGCAGCGAAGCTCTCGGGGGCCCGCTTTGTGGTGCTGAAATCGCACCTTGCACGCCTCGAGCGGGCCATCGGCCAGTTCATGCTCGACCTGCATGTCGATGAGCACGGCTATACCGAAGTGAACCCGCCGCTGCTGGTTCGCGACGAGGCCCTCTACGGCACCAACCAGTTGCCGAAGTTCGAGGAAGATCTGTTCTTCACGCCCCACGGCGAAAGCCGGCTGGCGCTCATCCCGACGGCAGAAGTGCCCCTCACCAATTTCGTGCGCGAATCCATCCTCGGCGAGGACGAGCTGCCAATGCGGCTGACGGCGCTCACACCATGCTTCCGCTCAGAGGCTGGGTCGGCCGGACGCGATACGCGCGGCATGCTGCGGCAGCACCAGTTCAACAAGGTCGAGATGGTGGCGATCACCACACCGGAAAAGTCGGGCGACGAGCACGAAAAGATGCTCTCGGACGCCGAGGACGTGCTGCAGAAGCTGGGCGTTCATTATCGTGTCATGATGCTTTGCACCGGCGACATGGGGTTCGGCTCGCAGAAGACCTACGATCTCGAAGCCTGGCTGCCGGGGCAGGACACCTATCGCGAAATCTCGTCGGTCTCGGTCTGCGGCGACTTCCAGGCCCGCCGCATGGATGCCCGCTATCGCGACAGCGAGGGCAAGGTGCGCCACGTCCATACGCTCAACGGCTCGGGCGTTGCCGTTGGCCGCGCCCTGATCGCAGTGATGGAAAACTACCAGCAGGAAGACGGATCCGTCGCAATTCCGTCGGTGCTGCAGCCCTATATGAAGGGTCTCACCTCGATCGGTGCCAGGTCCTAGCCGCAAACACCTCGGAGTCGTTCATGCGTATCCTTATCACCAACGACGACGGCGTCGATGCGCCGGGAATCGCGGTGATGCAGGAAATTGCCCGAGAACTCTCCAATGATATCTGGGTGGTGGCGCCCGACGGCAATCAGTCCGGCGCCGCCCACCGCTTCACTTTCGGCCGCGAGCTGCAGCTCGATGAGCGGGCGCCGCAGGTTTATGCCGTGATCGGCGGCTCGCCGGCCGATTGCGTCGTCGCCGGCATGACATATCTCTGCAAGGACCGGCTGCCCGACCTCGTGCTTTCCGGCGTCAACAACGGCCAGAACCTTGGCGACATCATCAACTGCTCCGGTACCGCGGCCGGTGCGCGCGAGGGCACGCTGCAAGGCGCCATCGGCATCGCCATGAGCCAGTCGGTCGATTATGGCAGCGGCCGGGAACTGCTATGGGACGTCGCCCGCCGCTACGGCGCCGACGTCGTGCGCGCAATTTTAGCCGCCGAGCCCGACCGCGAGGCCTATTTCAACGTCAACTTCCCATTCTGCGAGCCCGATGATGTCTCCGGCATCCGCGTGGTGCCATATCAGCGTTTTTCGCGCTCGCCGATGCGCTACTACGCCAGCGACAATGGAAGCGGAAAATTCTTCATCGCCATCCCAGAAGCGCCGACCCCGCTCGATGACGACCGAGATTTCAAGCTTTTGATGCACGGTGACGCAATCACTGTCACTCCGGTGTCGCTGCAGGCGAGCGACGTAGAACTGGCGGCGCGGCTCGATGGGGTCGTGCGGCTCTAGTCTCTTGGAACGCGCTCCACGGGTAACCTTATCGTTCCCTGAATCCAGCCTCTGACAAAATGCGCAAATCGCACGGCATTTAAGTCAGTTTTTACCTTAATCCCGCATAGTCATCGCCATTGAGTACCTGCGTACGAGTGGACTGATGCGTAAACGCGTGATGAGCAAGGCGCTTAAGGCAGCGGCAATTGTCGGACTCTTCGCCGGCGCGGCTGCCTTGTCGGGTTGTACGGCACTGGGCAGTCGAGCTTTCGGTGACCGGACGGTTACCGGTTCGGTAGGCCAACCAGGTGCTGGCAATACGAGCCAGCCGATGCCGAGGGCCCTTGGGCCTGCCAACACACGGGTAGCATCCGGCCCCTTCATTCCACCTTCCGATATTGGCGGCGGTAGCGGCGGCGGCACGTTCGTCACCGGCAGCATGCCCAATGCTGGATCGGCTCCGATGGGCTCAGTTTCGACCGAAGATTTGCCTGTGCTTGCGTCATCAAACAGTGGGAACGTCCCTATGTCCGCTCAACCCCAACTCGCTCCGGTCGCTCCCGCGCCCAAGACCGTGCTAGCGAGCACTCCGGCACCGGCGGCGACGCCGAGCCCGGCTCTCGTCTCTGTTCCGGCCGATGCTTATGTCCACGTCATCGCCTCTGGCGAGTCGCTCTACACCATCGCGCGGCTCTACAATGTCACTGCCCAGGCGCTCGTCACCGCCAACGGCCTGTCGTCGCCCGACAAGATCTATGTCGGCCAGAAGATCGTCGTGCCCGGCATGAAGGGTTCGGGCGCTCCGAAGACCACCATAGCGGCAACCACGCCAGTTCCGGCCAGCAAACCAAGCGGCGGTACGGCAGCGCCGACCGTTGTCGCCGAGGTGCAGCCGAACGAATCCACTCCGATCGCTAGCCCGCAACTGCTCGAAACCAACACTCAGCCGGTCAACAAGCCGCTAGTGCAGCCAAAGGCAGAGCCGAAGCTCTCCGGCGCCGACAAGTTCCGCTGGCCGGTAAGCGGTCGCGTCATCACCGATTTCGGTAACTCCAAGGGTACCGGTATTAATATCGAAGCGCCGGAAGGTGCAGCAATTCGCGCCGCTGAAAACGGCCAGGTCATCTATGTCGGCTCGGGCGTCGAGGGCTATGGCAACCTGATCCTGATCCGCCACCCCAACGGCTATGTCTCCGCCTATGCCCACCTCAAGGACATGAGCGTAGCCAAGGGTGATGTGGTGAACCGTGGCGACAATATCGGTTCGGCCGGCATGACCGGTGGCGTCTCCCGCCCGCAGCTCCACTTCGAGCTGCGCAAAGGCGCCACCCCGGTGGATCCGGTGCCGCTGCTCGCCAGCTGAGCAGTAGTAGTCAGTACAACTTAAGGGGCAGCTGCAAAGCTGCCCTTTTGTGTTGTCTCTCTACGTCGCCTTAACCAGCCGGACCAGTCTTGCTTGGTGTATCTGCCCTGCGCCGCTAGGTTTGAGGTCGCCAACACTCATGCCGCGGGGACATGTGCATGCGACTGAGCGGGGACGATACCGGATCGATCGGCGAGACGCTGGGGATGCTTGAACTCAAGCTCGCCGACGCGGACGACCTGGCGCGCATCTGTCCCCAGCAGTGGGACGCGCTGAGCGCCAATGCACTCGACCCCAACCCCTTCTACAGCCGCCGCTATATGGCCGCCGGTGTCTTCACCATCGACCGTGATACTCGGCTGCGCGCGCTGACGGTCTACACTGTGGATGGGACGCTGGTGGCATTCTTCCCGTATCGGCTGGCTCGCTTTCCGGTGCAGGTCGCCATCGGGGCCAACAATATCTACCAAATGAGTGGTCAACCACTCATCCACCGCGACTATGCAGCCGATGTGATTGCAACGTGGTTCGAGGCCATGCAAGCCGGTCGCATTCCGCGCCGCTGGCGCTTCCCGCATGTCGATCTAGAGAGCGGTTTTGCCGAACTCTGTGGACGGCATCTGGAGGCGGCTCGCTTCGACCTGACGCCGTTGACCCGTTACCGGCGCGCCAGGTTGCGCCGGATGAGCGGCGGCTTCGAAGTGCACGTCCAAACGGTGCTGTCGAAGAGTCGCGCCAAGGACATCCGGCGTACGCTGCGCCGACTGCAGGAAATCGGACAGGTCGAGTTCGAGCGGGCGACCGAGCCGGGCCACGTCCGCCAGCGTATCGAAGACTTTCTCGCCATCGAGCATGATGGTTGGAAGGGTGTGGCGGGGACCTCGTTCCTGTCCGATCCTGAGCACGCCCGCTTCCTCCGCTCAGCCATGCAGGCCAATGAGTCGGTCACCACGGACAGCCTGCTGCTCGACGGCCGACCGATCGCCGTGAGCATCAATCTCGAGGCCGCGGGGACGATCTTCACGCCCAAATGCGCCTATGACGAAGCCTATCGCCGTTTCAGCCCGGGCCTGATCCTCGAATATCTCGTGATCGAGGCCTTCTACGAACGTGACGACGCCGCCGAGATGGATGCCGCGACGACTGTGGACGGTCATCTGGTGCAGGGACTGTGGAACGACGAACGGCCCATGGGCATGGTTCTGGTGGGTCCACAGGATGTGCAGACCAAGCTCGCCGCGCAGAGCTACCTTGCGACGGTGCAAGCAAAATCGCTTGCCAAGGCAGTTGGCGGTGACCAACTGGCTTCGGCCGTCCGGCGCCTCAAACGCCTCAATCCGGAGCTATGGCAGCGCCTGACCTCGTTCGGCCAGGGCGCCACCTGCCTCTTGCTCTATATCTGAGCCTCACTGGGCCGCCGGAGCTTCCGTGCCCGGCGCATCGGCTGCCGGAGCACCGGCCGCGGGTGCGTCCGGGGTGGCCGGATCGGCGGGAGCCGGTGTTTCGGGCTGCGAGGCATCGACGATAGCCTTCGCCTCCAGCACTGCGGCTTCGCACTGCTCACGGGTGAATGCCGGCGTCGCGAAGGGATTAAGCAGCGCAATGGTGTATTTCGCCGTCAGCGCATTGAACTGCGCCTCGCCGAACCCGCCCGCCTTCATTGTCGTCACCAGCGCGGCAAAGATCATCTGGCTCTTGGTTGCCTCGGCATTGGCGATCGCCTCGTTGCCGCCGATCTGGCCGGCGCGCGCGGTCAGACTAAAGGCCAGAGCACACCAGAAATCGCGGTCGGCATTGGGGCCGATGGTTGCCACATCCGGCGGCTCGACCGGTGCCGGCGCCGGTTCGGCAGGCGCTGCGGGTGCGCTGGGAGCAGGTTCAGCCGGCGCAGCGGGCGTCGCGTTCTGAGCGAAAGCCGGGCCGGTGGCGAGCAGGGTGGCAAGGACGAGGGCAGGGGCTAGGCGCATCTGGCGCTCCTTATTGTATCGGGCGTCGGGCTATCGGCTACGAAGGGGGCGCCATCAAGGCTTCAACTTGACGGCGCCCGGCCAGTTCCGCGCTCAGACCGCGAAGGTGCGGATCGCGTGACGGATTTCTAGCGGCTGCACCGGGTCGATATCGACCCAGGTCTTGACCCCGCGCCTGTTGATCGGGTTCGGCCCGGTCGAGACGTCGGTGTGGAAGTCGAACGCAGCGGCCAGCGGCTCGCAGCCCAGGGCGCGGAACTGGTTGTTCCACGGCTCGCCGCCGATGCCCCCATCGGTGTGCCAGAACATTAGCGTCGGCAGCAGGTTTCGGTCCCACTCGAGTTCGTAGGCGGCGCCTTCGTCGAGATAGGTTCCGGTAAGCGGGCTGGTCACGCCGCAGAGCTGTACGTTGAAGTCGGAGCGGGGGCTGAGCGGCACATGCGCCATATCCACCCGGCCGCCGTCCTTGGGTACGGATGCAAGGCTCGAGAACTCTGCAGTATCGGGTGAAGCGACGCGCCCGGGATGCACGAGCCCGAAGGCGAAATCGATCTTGAGCTCCAGCCGCCCCGGGTTCTCTGGCAGCCGGAAATTCGGATGCAGGCCCGCCGAGATCGCCGCCTTGTGCCGGGCGAAGATCTTGAGCGTGAAATCGAGGGCTGGGGCGCCCTCGCGGGCCGTGATGGTCCGCTCGAGCCGCCGCACCGCCGAATGCGGCTCGTAGTCGAGCGCCAGCGTGACGGCGTTTTCGTCGCCCGAAAGGATGGTCCAGTCTTCGTGGGCGGAGGGACCGTGGATGGTACCCTTCGGCTCCTGCACCAGCAGCTTGCTCCATTCGGGCAGGTTCGGCGCCGTACGGCCGCCGGTACCAAACGGCACGCCGACAAAATCACCGGACAGCACCCGCAGGTGGCCGGTAATGCTCGGATCGTCGACCTTGCCCACCCACGGCGCGCGCGCAAAAGGCTTGAACGGCCCGTTGGGCAGCGTGAAGGTGGCGTCGATCACGGTCGCCGCCGTGGTCGCGACGGTAGCCTCACCGTGCGACCATCGGAGCTGGTGCGTCTGCATGGTTTCCCTCCCTTGGGATTTCTAGATGGCCTTGCCCTGCTCGCCGGCAAGGTTGCGGACAAACTGGATGGCGACGCGGCCCGAGCGGGCGCCACGCGTTGCCGACCACTCGATGGCCCGGGCGCGCAGCGTCTCGTCGTCGATCACCAGGCCATATTCGTCGCAGTACCCTCGGATCATGGCGAGGTAAGTCGGCTGGTCGCAGTTGTGGAAGCCGAGCCAGAGACCGAAGCGGTCACTGAGCGAGACCTTCTCGTCCACGGCCTCGCCTGGAGTAATCGCGGTGGAACGCTCGTTTTCCACCATGTCGCGCGGCATCAGGTGGCGACGGTTGGAGGTGGCGTAGAACAGCACGTTCTCCGGCCGGCCCTCGAGGCCACCGTCCAAGATAGTCTTCAAAGACTTGTAGCTGGTCTCGTCTTTGTCGAAGCTCAGATCGTCGCAGAAGACGATGAACCGAGCGTCGGCCTTGGCGATGAGCCGCATCAGCTTGGGCAGGGCCTCGATATCCTCGCGCGCAATCTCGATGAGGATCAGCCGCTTGAGGCCAGGTTCAGCGAGGCCGTTGATATGGGCATGCACCGCCTTGACCAGCGAACTCTTGCCCATGCCGCGCGCACCCCAGAGCAGGGCATTGTTGGCGGAAAAGCCGCGGGCGAACTGCAGCGAATTCTGCAGCAGGATGTCGGAGACGTCGTCGATGCCCTTCAAGAGCTTGAACGGCACCCGTGACACCTTCGGCACCGGCTGCAGCGAGCCCGAACTGGCGTCCCAATGATAGGCGTCCGCCTCGCCGAGGAGCGGCTTTTCTGCAGCCTTTTCAGGCGCAATGGCTTCGAGGCTCTGGGCAATCTTGGCCAGCGAGGCTGCGATGGCGGCCAGGGTTTCGTCGCTCATTTTATGCCGGAGTTCCGCGGCGATCGGGCCCCATTTGCCGCACTTGAATGCCTTTGCAATCG
>JAEZKB010000075.1 GCA_023415605.1 Pseudomonadota bacterium | reverse complement strand
GCCATCCACATACCAGTAGTCGATCGGGAGCGGGGCTGTGGCCCGGGCGGTCACTTCATGTTGATCGGCGAGCGTGCCGGTGGCCGGGTTGGCTGCGAGATAGAAGTAGTCGAGACCGAAGGTCAGCTTCTCGTAGGCCGCTTCGCCGCCGACACCGGCGCGCACCACCTGGAAGGTGTTCGGATCGAGCTGCGTCTTGGCGCCGACGCGGATGCCCGGCAGCGGCGAACCCTGCGCGCCGAGAACGATATACGAGGCGGTGGTCCCGAGCCCCGTGCTGTTGCCGGTCTGCGCGTGGTCGGCAATGCCGAGCGAGTTGACGCCGGCGAGGTGATAGCTCTGCCCGCCGATCAGCTCGAGCCAGCTGCCATCGGCGAAATTGGCCATGTAGCGGCCACCGACATTGGCGCGCAGCCCCGTCTCCTGCCGGTCGGTGCCGGTGAAGCGGTCATAGGAGAAGAGATTGGTGTCGTCGAAGACAAAGCTCTGGGCATTGTCGTTGATGATGCCGGGCAGGGTGGTCGAACTGCCGCGATAGACCAACTGCGCGATCGGTTCGAACAGGTGGCTGTCGAGACCGCTTGTCGCGATCATCGGGAAGCGCACATCCATCGCGGCGATCGGCGTCGCCGAGAACAGGGTGCGCGGCACCGGATCGAGCGGGCTCGCGCCATCGTAGCTGGCATAGTCGCCGCGGATGCCGAGATAGGGCGTCGCCACCACGCCCATCGGCGTCACATACTGGTTCTGCCAGCTGGCTTCGAGCGTGCCGTGCACCTTCTGCTGCTGGTAGCCGAAGGTGTAGGGCACGCCGCCATAGGTGGCGGTGGAATCGAGCCCGCGCTGGATGCCCATGATGCGCGCCGAGGCCCGCACCTGGCCCCAGTCGCTAAGATCGGTATAGCTCGCCGCCTTGATGTTGGGCAGCGTCATGACCTGCTTGCCCTGGTCGGCCCAGGTGACATTGCTGCCCAGCGCGTTGAACTTCTGGATGCGCAGGTCGGCGTAATAATCGTCGGCGAGGTAGGTGGCGTAGACCTCGTTGACCGAGCCCTTGGCAGTCGAGATCTGGTAATCCTCGAAGAAGCCGGCATCGGTAAAGGCGGTGTACGAGAACCCGACCTTCCAGTCCTCGAGCGGCACGAACTCGCCCGAAACCGTGACGCCACCGCGCCAGTCGAGATCGCCGACGCCCGGCGTGAAGGCCGTCTTGTCGAGCTGGTAGAGGCCGGCGCCCTTGACGTTGAAGCGGCCGTAATCGAAGCGCTGCTCCCACTCGGCGCCCATTAGGAAGCCTTGGCGCGTCATCAGCGAGGGGGACAGCAGCAGGTCGATGTCGTCGCCGATCGGGATGAAGAACGGCGTCTCCAGCCGGTGCCCGAGCTTGGGCGTATTGGTGTAGCGCGGCATCTTGAACTGCGCCGAGCGCTGCGTCGGGTCGGGCAGGGCGATCCAAGGCACCCAGGCGACCGGCACGCCGAGCACCTCGAAGGTCGGCTGGTCGAGATAGATGACCTTGCCCTTCTGGTCGCGCACGATCTTGGCGGCGTAGACCTTCCAGCCGATCTTGCGACCCTTGGAGTCGATGCAGAGGCCGCAGGGCGAATAATTGGCGTCGATCAGCGTGGTGGTGAGTTCGGAGACGTAGTCGACGCTGGCCGCGTTGATCAGTTCGCCGTCCTTGGTCCGGAGCGTCAGCGAGCGCACGAAGGCGGTCTTGATGCCGCCGCCGACTTCGATGGAATCGGCCTGGTACTCGTTGCCGTCGGGCGCGACGATGTAGACGTTGCCCGTCGCGACCATCACCCCGGTGGTGCGGTTGTAGTCGAGCGAATCCGCCTGCACCCGGTGGCCCTGATAGACCAGCACGGCGCGGCCCTGCGCCGAAATCGTATCGGTGCCGGAATCATAGGTCAGCGTGTCGGCTTCGACTTCCGCCTCGCCGCCCTTGTCTTCGACCTGGTCGAAATAGCCGCTCGGCGGCGCGCTCTGCGCGAGAACGGGGGAGGCGGCGAGCAGCGCGACCGTCGCGGCAGCGCAAAGCCCTGCACCGATCCGGTGCAGCAGCGACCCGATTCCCCCTTGGCGGTGCGTCTTCCTCAAGCCCGCCCGTCCTCTTTGTGCAGCAGCACCGTCACTCCGATTACTATGGCCACGAACGCAGGCCCGGTAGCAGCATAAACAGGCTTCAGCACCCCTGCGAGTCCGGCCATGCCTGCCATCTCCTGGATGACATAAACCACAAAGCCAAGAACAACGCCATAAAGTACCGCCACGCCATACTTATTCGTCCTTCGATAACCTGCGGTAAATGCGAAGGCGATGACCAGCGATCCTACCAGCATCAGCGGCATGGCGAGAGGCCTGGTGAGCCGCATCTCAAGACTATTTCTCGTTTGTGGGTCCGAAACGCCACGCATCAGGAGGCCGATGGCCTCGAAAACTGTCAAATCCTCGGTGTAGGCCAGCTTCACGCCGAGGTCGCCGCGGGTGCTGCTTGTGGGTAACTCGACATTCTCGATCCGCCGCGGCGGTGAATCCGGCTCGAACCGGATGCCTTCGGGGATACGCCAGGCGCCTGGCACCAGTTCGACCGTCTTGGCGTGAATGCGCTGCGCTTCCTCCGAGCTGGTCATGAAGATGGTGACGTCTTCGAGCACCACGCCGCCCGGATGCGGGTGCAGCGCCATCAGTACGTAACGGGTATCGCCGCTCGATTGCTCCAGCCATAAGGTCCCGGCACTGCCGCTTTGCGGCAGGCTCAACGACAGGGCCCGGTTGATCATCACCACCGAGGTGTCGATCACTAGCGTCGTGAACACGGAAAACAGGATGATCGCCACGACCGGCGCCCGGAGCACCGACCAGATCGAGAGACCGGTGGCCTTGATGACCGTCATTTCCCGGCGTGCCTGCAAATCGAGGAGGCCGATGATGGCGCCGATCAGCACGGTCACCGGCAGCACGCCGAGCGACCAGCGCGTGGCCCCGGTGACGATGGCGAGCAGCCCCAGCAGTGGCCCACCGACACTGGAAAAGTGCTCGAACCGCCAGACATTGAGTGATTCCGCCAGCGCGATAATGCCGAAGATGAGGAGGATCGTGACCCCGATACGGCTCCCCAGCCGCTTCAGCACGACCTGATCGACGAGGTTCATGTCGCGGCCCGCCAGACTGGCGCGTGCACCCGCAGCCGGTAGAGCAGGGCGATGGCCGAGAGCACGAGCAAGATGCTGGCCCCGGCCAGCGCACCATACTGGCCGGCAATGGCCGGGATCGAGCCGACGCCGCGTTCGAGGAAGGCAACCCCCAGCACCAGCAGTTCGAGCGGAAACTCGCGGCCGCGCCGGCCATGCGGGAAGCCGGCCAGCACCGTGACGAAGACGCAGATCGCGATAACCCGCAGCACTTCACCCAGCCGTTTGCCGAGGATCGACACCACGTCCGGGTTCCAGACGCCGGTCGAAAGCCCCTCGCCAATGAGGTCGGCGCTGTTCTTTTCCGCCAGAGTATCGCGGTATTCGACCTCGCCCGTCAGCCGCTCCAGCGCCAGGTCGTAGCGCTCGAACGCCACCTGCGAGAACTGGAAGTCATCGGTCATGTACTGGATCTGACCATCGATCAGCTGCAGCACATACCCTTCTTCGTCCTGCGCGATGATGGCGGACCTGGAAACGTAGGTGCGGCGCGATTCCGGGTTGCGGGCGTCGTCGGCAAAGAAGTCGGTGATGTTGCCGTCGCCCTCGCGGCCGCCGATCACCATGTTGACCCCCGGCACCACTTCGGCGAACCGGTGCGGCCTCAGCGTCCGGCCGACGAGGTCAGCGGTGATGCTCGCCGACCACTCGTTGACCTGGCGTGTCGTGTAGGGTTCGACGAAGTTCGAGATGATCAGCACCATGAGGGCAGCCAGGCCGGTATTGATCGCGATGCCGCCCAGCAGCGCCGGCACGCGCCGGCTAGAATGGATGATGTGCAGCTCCCAGTTGGACTGCATCGCGCGGAGCGCGCGTCCCAGGCCGATGCCGGCGCAGACATAGAAGAACACCACGGCCAGCGAGGGCGTCGTCAGCAGCGCCTGACCCAGGAGAGTCAACAGGCTCTGACCCTTGACCGACACCACATCGAAGATGCGCAGGCACTGGATGAGGAACAGCAGGAACAGGGCGACGGCGAAAAGCGCAATCGCATCCAGGGCAAAAAGTTTTGCCAGGTAAAGGCTTAGCCGTTTCATACGCCCCTGTCCGCACGTCGGAGGTTTGCCCCCTCGCAACGCTCGGGGCACCCTGAGGTGCTTTGCCCATGGAGGCAAGGCGAAGTGATGGCACGCGCCTCAAAGTCGCCGGGGTGTTGCGGGATTGACGCGGCACCCAAAGCGGCTACTTCTGAATCCCCGCCGCGACTTTCCCGCCCAACAAGGTTCCCCAATGCCCCATCAGCTCGAGATCAAGACCGCCGCACTGCCGGTCGAACCCACCGGCACGCTGGTCATCTACAGCGCCGACGGTGGCCAGCCCGAGGGAGCAGGGGCAGCGATCTGGGCGGCGACCGGGCTCGACTGGGCGAAGGTCACCAAGGCTGCCGGCTACAAGGGCAAGCAGGGTCAGATGCTGGATGTCCTGGCGCCCAACGGCATCGAGGCCGATCGGCTGCTGGTCCTCGGCAGCGGCAAGCCGGCCGATAGCGAAGCCGTTCCGACCACCGCCTGGACCGACCGTGGTGGCTCGCTCGGTGGCAAGCTGCTCGGCGCTCGCGTCGAAAAGGCCGCCGTGATCATCGATGGCCCCGACGCCACCCCCGCCCGGCTCGCCGAAGTCGTCGCCGGCCTGCGTCTCCGTCACTACCGCTTCGACCGTTACAAGAGCGCCAAGAAGGACGATGCCGAGCCCAAGTCGCTCTCGGTGACCCTTCACGTCGCCGACAAGGCTGCCACCGACAAGGCCATTGCCGACCGCAGCGCCACCGTCGAAGGCACGCTGCTCGCCCGCGAACTGGTCAATGAACCTGCCAATGTGCTTGGCACCGTGGAATTCGCCGAACGCGCCAGTGCGCTGGCCGACCTCGGCGTCGAGATCGAAGTGCTCGACGAAAAGCAGATGCGCAAGCTCGGCATGAACTCGCTGCTCTGCGTCTCTCAGGGGTCGGCCCGGCCGCCACGGCTGGTCATCATGCAGTGGAACGGCGGGAAGAAGGGTGATGCGCCGCTGGCCTTTGTCGGCAAGGGCGTCGTCTTCGACACCGGGGGTATCTCCATCAAGCCGGCCGCCAACATGGAAGACATGAAGGGCGATATGGGCGGCGCCGCCGCCGTCACCGGGTTGATGCTGGCGCTGGCGACCCGCAAGGCCCCGGTCAATGTCGTCGGCGTGATCGGCCTCGTCGAGAATATGCCGTCGGACCGCTCCGTCCGCCCTGGCGACATCGTCAAGGCCATGTCCGGCACGACCATCGAGGTGATCAACACCGACGCGGAGGGCCGCCTGGTGCTGGCCGACGCCCTCTGGTACACGCAGGACCGCTTCAAGCCGAAATTCATGATCGACCTGGCCACCCTCACCGGCGCCATCCTCGTTGCACTCGGCCATGATCACGCCGGCCTCTTTTCCAACAGCGATGACTTGGCCAACAAGCTGCTCGCCGCCGGCCTTGCCTCGGGCGAAAAGGTTTGGCGCATGCCTCTGGGGCCGGCCTATGACAAGATGATCGATAGCCGCTTCGCCGACATCAAGAACTCGGCCGGCCGCTATGCCGGGTCGATCACCGCCGCGCAGTTCCTGCACCGCTTCGTCAACGATGTGCCCTGGGCCCATCTCGACATCGCCGGCACGGCCTTCGGCGCCAACTCCAACGAAATCAACACCTCCTGGGCCCAGGGCTTCGGCGTCGCCTTGCTCGACCGGCTCATCCGGGACAATTTCGAGGGGTAGAGGGCCGGCGACAGTTCTCGGCTCCTGCGCTGCACCCACCCCGACCACCGTCATCCTCGGACTTGATCCGAGGACCCATGCAG
>JAEZKB010000050.1 GCA_023415605.1 Pseudomonadota bacterium | reverse complement strand
CTATACGGGCATGCCGATCGATGCCCAGGACGGCTACATTCACTTTTCGACCGCGGAGCAGCTGGCGGAGACGTTGAGCCTCCATTTCAAAGGCCAGACCGGGCTGGTGCTGTTCCAGGTGCGGAGCGTCGACATGGGATCGAAGCTGGTCTGGGAGCCGTCGCGGGGCGGGAAACTGTTCCCCCATGTCTACGGGTCTTTCCCGATGTCGGCGGTGACCTGGCAGGGCACGGTCGATGTCGGTCCGGATGGCAGCGTGACGCTGCCCGCGGAGGTCGTATGATCTTTTCCCGCCTGTCGCCACTGCTGAAGATGCCGCTGGTCAAGACCCTGACCCGCGACACGCTGCTCAAGATGGACCCCGAGATCGCGCACGGGACTACAATCAACGCCCTGCGTTTGGGCCTCGCGCCCGAGCAGGACTATTCCGATCCGGTTGAACTGAAGACCACGCTGGTCGGGCTCGATCTCAAGAACCCGGTTGGCATGGCGGCGGGTTTCGACAAGAATGCCGAGGTGCCGGTCCCGCTCGCGCGCATGGGGTTCGGCATGGTGGAGATCGGCACGGTGACGCCGCGCCCGCAGCAGGGCAATCCCAAGCCGCGGCTCTTCCGCGTGCCGGAGGCCGAGGGCGTCATCAACCGCATGGGCTTCAACAATGAAGGCCATGACGCGGTGTTCGCGCGACTGAAGGGCGCGCATGTGCCCGGCGTGCTCGGCGTCAACATAGGCGCCAACAAGGATTCCGAGGATTTCGTCGCCGACTATGTGAAGGGCGTGCTGCGCTTTGCCGAGGTCGCGGATTACCTCACCGTCAACATCTCCTCGCCCAATACGCCGGGCCTTCGGAACCTGCAGGGCGACGAGGCGCTGCGGCGGCTGCTCGGCGAAGTGCTGAAAGCGCGCAGCAAGGCCAAGGTGCGCGTGCCGGTGCTGCTGAAGCTCGCGCCGGATCTGGATGAGGCGGCGCTCGACGGCATCGCCCGCGTCGTCGCGGAGACGGACTTGGATGGTCTGATCGTCTCCAACACCACCATCAACCGCGATGCGGTGCAGGACATGGAGAATGCCACCCAGACCGGCGGGCTCTCCGGAAAACCGCTGTTCCCGCTGGCGACGCAGAAACTGGCGCAGGTGCGCCAGCGCGTTGGCACCCTCCCCATTGTCGGCGTCGGCGGCATCTGGTCGCCGGAAACGGCGCTGCAGAAGTTCGAAGCCGGCGCCAACGCCATCCAGTTGTACTCGGCGCTGGTGTTCGGCGGACTGGACCTGCTCGACCGCATCAAGCGTGGTCTGGCCGCTGCGGTGCGGGCCGAGGGCAAGACGAATATTGCCGAGCTGGTCGGGCGGAAGACCGACGCCTGGGCGAGGGGAGAGGGCGCGTAGCGATCTCATGTTGGGCCACTTCCCGTGCCCCTCGCACCGTCATCCTCGGGCTTGCCCCGAGGACCCATGCGGTCACGTTTGCGAGGTGAGAAATGGGTCCTCGGATCAAGTCCGAGGATGACGGTGGTTGGGGTTTGGGGCGAGCAGGAACGGAGGCATCGAGCGACAGGCAAGCCATTCGCTAGGCGCTGAACAGCCCCGGCTTCCGGCGGTCCAGCGCCTGCCAGTAATACGCGGCGCGGGCGAGGAAGAAGATGTGGATGGCGGCCCAGAGGCCGACATTGCCCAGCGCCGGCTGCAGCACGAGGCAGGCGGCGAGGAAGACGCCGAGCGAGGCGATCATGCCGTTGCGCATGGTGACGTTGAGCGTCGAGCCGATCAGGATGCCGTCATAGACGAAGGCCGGCATGCCCGTCAGAGACGACAGCGCCGCGATCCAGAGGAAGTCGCGGGCATAGGCGCGCACCGGCTCGCTGGTGGTCATGAAGTCGATGACCCAGCCGCCACCGACGAACCAGACCAGGGCCAGCCCCACGGCGATGACGAGGCCCCAGCGCATGGCGAGCGCATAGGCCCGCTCATAGGCCGGCCGGTAGTTGGCGCCCACCGCCTTGCCGCAGAGCGCTTCAGCGGACTGCGCCATGCCATCGAGGAAGTAGCCCGAGATCATCAGGAAGTTGAGGAGGATAGCGTTCGCCGAAAGCGCCACTTCGCCCATGCGCGAACCCTGCGCGGCGAAGAACGCATAGGCACCCATCAGCGCGACCGAGCGCAGCATCAGATGGCGGGAAAGGCCGAACATGCGACGCAGGCGGGTGGCATCGAGCAGTTCGGTCGGGTGGATCAGCGGCAGGATTTTCTGCAGGCCGCCGAAGTGGCGGACGACCAGCGTCAGGCCCAGCAAGGCCGCCGCGACCTGGCCGAGGACGGTACCGAGCGCGGCGCCGAAGATGCCCCAGCCGAAGGCATAGACGAAGGTGATCGACAGCGCGATGTCGACCAGGTGGATGATGAGCTGCAGCATCATGCCGGTGCGGGCATTGCCACGGCCATAGTACCAGCCGAGCAGGGCATAGTTGACCAGCGAGAACGGCGCCGACCAGATGCGAACGTGGAAATACTCCGCCAGTGCAGCCGCCACGCCCTCGGTCGGCGGAGCCAGCGCGAGATTGGTGAGCGCCAGCATCGGCCCGGCGAGGATGATCATGGCGATGCCGGCGATCAGCGCCACCGCGACGGCGCGGCTGAAAAGGATCAGCCCGTCATTTGGATCGCGCGCACCGATCGACTGAGCGGTGAGGCCTGCCGTACCGGTGCGCAGGAAATAGGCCATCGAGAAGATGAAATCGAAGGCCAGCGCGCCCAGCACCAGCCCGCCGAGCAGCGCCGCATCGCCCAGCCGGCCGATGACGGTGATGTCGTTGAGGCCGGCGAGCGGCTCGGTGATGAAGGCGATCGACGCCGGCAGCGCGATGCGCCAGATGTCACGCGACCGGACCTCGAAAGGGTAGCTCGGGCGGCTCAATTCTTCCGCACGACGTTGGTCCGGGCCGGGATCTGCGCCGTGCAGGTGACTTCGAGGAAGCCGATATTGATGTGCGGCGGCTGGTTCGCGACGAACCAGGCGATGTCGGCGATGTTCTCGGGCAGGATCGGCTCGATGCCTTCGTAGAACTTCTCGTTGGCCGCGTCGTCGCCATAGGTACGGACCTTGGTGAACTCG
>JAEZKB010000253.1 GCA_023415605.1 Pseudomonadota bacterium | reverse complement strand
AGCCACCACTGGCTCTGCGCCAGGTAGACCGGATCGCCGTACTTGTCCTCGGCCATCTCCATTTTGAGAGTGGAGATGAACCGTTCGAGTTCCTTCTTGTCCTCCGACCCGACCCAACGGGCCATTTCGAAGTTCAGCGCCTCGAAGGTGATGGGGACGTTGTATTCCTTGAGGATGCGCGCCTGTAGCACTTCGAGCTGCAGCTGGCCGACCACGCCGACAATGTAGTCGGCGCCGATCATGCGCCGGAAAATCTGCGCCACCCCCTCTTCAGCGAGGTCCGAGAGCGCCTTCTGCAGCTGCTTGGCCTTCATTGGATCGGCGAGCCGTACACGGCGGATGATTTCCGGCGCGAAGTTCGGGATGCCGGTGACCTTGATGGTCGCGCCCTCGGTCAGCGTATCGCCAACGCTGAGCGTGCCATGATTGGGGATGCCGACGATGTCACCCGCCACCGCTTCTTCGGCGAGCTCGCGGTCATGCCCGAAGAAGAACATCGGGTTGGAAACCGCCATGTCCTTGCCGGAGCGGACGTTCTTCAGCCGCATGCCGCGCTTGAACGTGCCCGACGACAGCCGCACGAAGGCGATACGATCGCGGTGGTTGGCGTCCATGTTGGCCTGCACCTTGAACACGAAGCCCGAGACCTTCGGGTCGTCCGGCTCGATCGGCTTGGGCTCGGCGGGCTGCGGCCGCGGCTCCGGCGCCCCGGTGCCGAGCGCCGTCAGCAATTCGGGCACACTGACGGACTTCAGTGCCGAGCCGAAGATGACCGGTGTCAGATGACCGGCGAGATAGGTCTCGTGGTCGAATTCCGGATAACCGGCCCGCGCCAGCTCCAGGTTCTCGAGACTGGCCATCACCACCGGGTCCACCGCGAACTCGTTGTCGCGGCTGAGGTCATCGACATTGGCGAAGGTCTTCCACACCTCGCCATTGGGCCGCTTCACCACCTTGGCGGTGAGATCGACGATACCCTTGAAGTCGACGCCCCCGCCCAGCGGCCACACCACCGGGGATACGTCGAGCGCCAGGGTGGACGAGACCTCGTCGAGAATGTCGACGGGGTCCTTGCCCTCGCGGTCCACCTTGTTGGCAAAGGTGATGATCGGGATGTCGCGTAGGCGGCAAACCTCGAACAGCTTCAGAGTTTGCGCCTCGATGCCCTTGGCAACGTCGATGACCATGATCGCGGCGTCCACGGCCGTCAGAGTGCGGTAGGTGTCTTCGGAGAAGTCGGAGTGACCCGGCGTATCGAGCAGGTTGAAGGTGAGCCCCAGATGCTCGAACGTCATCACCGAAGAGGTGATGGAAATGCCGCGCTGCTGCTCGATCTCCATCCAGTCCGATCGGGTTGACCGCTGGTTGGCTCGGCCACGAACAGCGCCCGCCTGTTGGATGGCGCCCGAGGCAGCCAGCAGCTTTTCCGTGAGCGTAGTCTTGCCGGCGTCCGGGTGCGAAATGATCGCAAAGGTGCGGCGCGACTGGTAGGGCAACATCTTGTTGGCAGGCGTATGGACGTTCATGGCGCTGCTCCTACCGGTTCCGGCGGCAAAAAAGAAGGGCCGCCACAAGGGCGACCCTTCCGATTTCGCTTTGTCTCGCTGGTCTCTTGCCTTTCGGCCGGACCGGGCGACGACTACAGGGACTGCCCCGTAAGGAAGCGTACCGATCCAAGACCAAGCGAAACCTGCGATTTCGAGTGAGACATTAGATCACCTCCTTCCGATTGTTGACGATGAGGCCAACGTGGTCCCATTCGTCCGATTTGGCAAGAGCCCTGCCCAATTGGGCGGTTAGCGGCGGCGAATCCGGTCGACGTCGATGATCCGGCCACGGCACGCATCGACGGTGATGCGATAGTCGCGCGGACCACGCTCGGCGCGGACAGTCACGATACGACCACGACGGTCCGCAAAGCGGATGTCGCGGTAGCCGTTGGCGCGCACAAGCTGCCTGACATCACGGTCGGACATGCAGTGCCGGCCGGGACGTCCGGCGTGCCAGCCCGGGCCGCCACCGATCCCGAAGTGGAACTGTACGTTGGGCTGTGCCTGCGCCGGCATGGCCGTCACGGCGGTGCCAGCAAGGGCGATGCCGACCAGGGCGGCGCGAAGGGTGTTGATGGGAGAAAGCATTGTCGCCTCCAATAATAGTGAGGTTGAGTATCTGACGCTGCGAGACACAACCTTCGCGTAAACGGCCTGAACCTTACCCGAGACCATCGTTCATTTTCGGTTCATCAACGTGTCGAATCAAAGGCTTGAGGCCAGGTGCGTGGCATTGCGAAAAGCCAGCGCCATGATGGTCAGCACCGGATTGAAGCCCCCATTGGTTGGATGGATCGAGCCGTCGCATACGAAAATGTTATCGTGCCGCCAAACCCGGCCGAACGTGTCGGTGACCGACTGCACGGGGTCGGTGCCCATCCTGCACGTCCCGGCTTGATGCTGTCCGCCCGACAGCGTCGGGTTCGGCGGAATACCCCAGACCTCTGTCGCGCCCGAGGCCCGCACCCAGTCATTGGCGCGGTCGAACATGTAGCGCGCCGTCCGCACCGTCTCGTCATGCACCCGCCCGGTGAACCGCACGACGGGAATGCCCCAGCGATCCCGAACGCTGCCCGAAACACTCACGCGCGCCGTCGGCGAAGGGATCTCGTGCACCGGCCCGGTGATCTTCACGACATGGCGGAAATTGTCGCGCATGAACGCCTTGGCGCCTAAGCCCCAGCGGCGCATGTCGGGCGGCAAAGCCGCCTTCCAGAACAACACCGGCGGCTGCACGAAATCGTCCGCCAGCATGCCACCCCCTATGATACCTGGATTGCCATGGCTCCACGCCGTGGTGGAGATCGATACGCCCGGCCCCACCGAGCCATGCACCGGCTCCCGGAACAGCCCGTAAGCCTGCGGATAGACGTGCCCCTGCAGGTTGCGCCCGACGAGATCGTGATTGTTACCCAACCCTGCCGGCTCGCGCGCTGACGCCGAGTTGAGCAGCAGCCGTGCCGTCTCGACCGCCCCGCCGGCCAGCACGATGGCCTTGGCCCGAACGACATGCTCGGTTCCGTCGCAGTCGGTGAACCGCACGCCCGTCGCCTTTCCCGCCTCGTCCGTCTCCACCCGCTGCACCATGGCCCCGGTCGCAAGGGTGCAGTGGCCAGTCGCCAGCGCCCGCTTGATCATCGTGTTCTGCGTGCCGTTCTTGGCGTCCGATGGACATGGAAACCCGACGCAGCTGCCGCAGCCGATGCAGGCGGCCCGGCCGTCCCGCGGCATGCTGTTGATGGCGACCGGCGGCGGCGCCGTGGCAATCCCCAGCGCCTCGGCGCCGCGACGCAGCACGGGCGTCGCCGGTTTTTCGGGCAGCGGCGGCATGGGATAGTCCTTGTCCCTTGGCCCTTCGTGCCGATTGTGGGCACCGTCACCAGCCACGCCGATCTCCCACTCGGCTTTTTCGTACCAGGGCGCCAGATCGTCGTAGCCGATCGGCCAGTCCACCAGTGAAGAGCCCTGCGGCACGCCATAAAGGCTGGCCATGTGGAAATCGTCGCGATGGAAGCGCCAGGCCTGCGCCCCGTAGACCAGTGTGCCACTGCCTACTGCCGCCGCGAGGTTCTGATAGCCACTCTCATGCGGCCGCAGCACACGCTCGACCCCGTCGAGACCAACCGACACGCGAGGATTGCCGTCGAGATCGGGGCCGGTATTGTGCCCGTAGAGCGACAGCCGGTGGTTGCGCAAGTGATCGCGGTGTCCGCTATCGGCATAAGTCCGTTCGAGTCCGCGCTCGAGCAGAAGCACACTCTTTCTCGCTTCGGCCAGAATGCCCGCGGCG
This sequence comes from Pseudomonadota bacterium, assembly GCA_023415605.1. Classification (GTDB taxonomy): domain Bacteria; phylum Pseudomonadota; class Alphaproteobacteria; order Rhizobiales; family Devosiaceae; genus Devosia_A. The sequence continues at coordinate 9,187 of JAEZKB010000253.1, read as the reverse complement.
ACCCCGCCGCCCGCCCCGGCACCGACGATAATCACGTCATAGTCGAGTGTACCTGAGTAAGCGCGCGGTGGCTGTCCGTCGCGTCGGTCCGGCCCCGTTGGACCCTCGGGCAGCCGGTGTTCGTAACCGACCATCTTCCAGCTCGCCGCACCGGTATTGCCGCCATTGTCCGGATCGGCATAGACGCTTTCATTGGTTAGTTCGATCAGCCGCCTGAACCAAAGCTCCGCCTCGACGCCGCGCAGGAGATAATCCTGCTGGGCGACGTTCAATCGGGCAAAGTCCGCCGGCAACTTGCCAAGACCAGCCACGATGGCCGCATGCTCGTCCGGAAAATCTGCAAAGTGCCGCTCGAGAAACCGCTCCGCCCCAAACCCCACCGCTCCCGGATCCCGGTCCGCCGGCACGATCCGATCCAGCACCGCGCGCAGAATCTCTGTCATCCACTCCCCCTCATTGCTCCGATCATGGAACAGGTGCTGAGCGAGCGGACAAGTCGGACGAAGGGTGGAGAAAGGAATGGTGGGTGTGACAGGGATTGAACCTGTGACCCCCGCCGTGTGAAGGCGATGCTCTCCCGCTGAGCTACACACCCATTCCAGACCACGCCTGAAAGGCGAGGGATTTCAGAGAGATGGTGGGTGTAACAGGGATTGAACCTGTGACCCCTACCATGTCAAGGTAGTGCTCTCCCGCTGAGCTATACACCCATCTACTCTGATGAACCGGCCGGGCGCCGGTTCGCCGCGCGATAGACCAAAAATCCCGCGCGGGGTCAAGTCTCGATTTCTGCGCCCCCAATCAGGCGGCGAGAAGGCGCTCCACCTCGTTCACCAGGTCCTTGAGATGGAAGGGCTTGGAAAGCACCGACGCATCCTTGGGCGCATCGGAATCGGGATTGAGCGCCACCGCGGCAAAGCCGGTGATGAACATCACCTTGAGATCCGGATCGAGCTCGGTGGCGCGCCGCGCCAACTCGATCCCGTCCATCTCGGGCATCACGATATCGCTGAGCAGCAGCGAGAACGGCTCCTCGCGCAGCCGCTCATAGGCGGACTTGCCGTTGTCGAACGACACCACTTCGTAGCCTGCGGTCTTCAAGGCCCGCGTCAGGAACTGGCGCATGTCGTTGTCGTCTTCGGCGAGCAGTATCCGCTTCATGGATCCCTCATCGGCACAGGAGTCACGCGCCAAATCAGGGGCGCCGCATTCGTCTCGATGTTTAATCCAAGTTTTGCCTTTCGCAACAGCGGATCGAGCGGTTGGGCCCAACATTCTGCGACTTATGGACATTCTGCCACGGGAGAGGCACAGTGATTTGCGAGCGGGCGCACTAGGGAGAGCCCGCCGAAACACGGCAGGGAAATTAGGTGCAGTCCGACTATTGGGACAAACCCGCCTTCGAGACCATCCGCCCCCGGCGGCTGACGGCCCCCCTGGTATTCAATTCGGCCCATTCCGGCCGCGACTATCCCGAGCGCTTCCTCAGGATGACCCGGCTCGATCACCTGTCGATCCGCCAGTCGGAAGACGCCTATGTCGATGAACTCTTCAGCCGTGCCCCGCATCTGGGCACGCCACTGCTGCGGGCGCATTTCCCGCGCGCCTATCTCGACGTCAACCGCGAGCCATGGGAACTGGACCCGCAGATGTTCGTCGAGCCGCTGTCGGACCGCTGCAACACCACCAGCCCGCGGGTTGCCGCAGGGCTCGGCACCCTGGCCAAGGTGGTGGCCGAGAACAAGCCGATCTACCGCGAGCGCCTCACCATCGAGGATGCCCGGATGCGCATCGAGGGCATTTACCAGCCTTACCACGCCACCATGCAAAAGCTCCTCACCGAGGCTCATCAGGCTTTTGGCGTCGCGGTGCTGATCGACTGCCACTCCATGCCGCGACTGGCCCGTTCTGGCGACCGGCTGGCCCCCGACATCGTCTTGGGCGACCGCTACGGCACGACCTGCGCCGGATTGCTGCCGGATCTGGCTGAGATGGTCTTTACCGGCGCCGGCCTTCGCGTCGCCCGCAACAGGCCCTATGCGGGTGGCTTCTGCACGCGCACCTACGGGCGGCCGCAGCATGGGGTCCATGCACTGCAGATCGAGATCAGCCGCCACCTCTATATGAACGAGGTGACGCTGGAGAAGACGGACAATTTCGGTGCTGTACGCCAGATCGTCGAACGGCTGGTCGTGGCGCTGATCGGGCTCGACCCAGCCGTATTGCTGGCCGCGACCCCCGCCGACGCGAAGTTCGCGGCCGAATAGGCAGGTCCGGAGGCGGCGAGCTCGCCAGCCTTTTGAGAAGAAAAGGGCCGCCGAAGCGGCCCAGTCAAGGGAGGAAACGATCGGCAGCCGGCGATCCGGCGCAGTATGCCGCAGGTGATTGCGGGCTGCCCATCCATCATGCCCTCTCTCGGTGAACTGATTTGGCCCCCGAGAGCAAGCTGGACGGCAATCATCAACAGTTGAAGCAGAGAGATTGTTGCAAAAATGAATCACCGGATTTGACGACTATTCGCCGCAACAATTTGCAGATCGCCCAAAAGCTTTTTCAGAACATGAAGTTGGGACTCGTATGAACGATACACCTCTTGGCGACCTCGACCCCGCGCTGGTCCGCCAGACTTTGCTCGACGCGGCCGACATCGCCGCCGCCGTCACTCTTCCACACTTCCGCAGCGGCCTCGCCGTCGATAACAAACAAGCGGTCGGCTTCGACCCTGTGACCGAGGCCGACAAGCAAGCGGAACTGGCCATACGCAAACTCCTCGGCGAACGCTTTCCCGATCATTCTATCTTGGGCGAAGAATGGGAGGATAAGTCCGGCACCGCCCCCTACGCCTGGATCGTCGATCCGATCGACGGTACCCGAGCCTTCATTACCGGCGTCCCGGTCTGGGGCACGCTGGTGGGCCTCACCGTCAATGGCCGGGCCGTCGCCGGCCTCATGGGGCAGCCCGTCACCGGCGAAGTCTATCTCAGTCTCCCGGGCGAAGCCGGCTACTATCGCGGCGGGCAGCACCTGCCGCTCGCGACCAGCGGCGTCAGGCAGCTCGGCAGGGCCAAGATGACCGCGACCTCGCCCGAGATTTTCGAGTCGAGCGGCACGACGAGCCAGTGGAATGCGATCCGCGAATCCGTCCTCACCACCCGCTACGGCCTAGACTGCTATGGCTACGCTCTGATGGCGGCCGGCCATATCGACCTCGTCGTCGAAGCGAGTCTTAAGAACGTCGATATCTGCCCGCTGATCCCACTGATCCAGAATGCTGGCGGCGTGGTTACCACCTGGGAGGGTGGTCCGGCGGAGCTTGGTGGTCACTGCGTCGCCGCCGCCACCCCGGAACTGCACGCAGCGGCACTGGCGATTCTCAGAGGCTGACGTCAGCCCGACTGGTTGGTGATGAAGGCATCGAACGCCGCGAACACCTGGGCGCGGATGTCGCTGGTCTCCATGAACAACTCATGCTTGGCCGACGCGATGATGGCGTGGCGGCCGGTGCGCATCCTCAGACCCAGTGTCTCGATGGCATTGGTCGAAACGATCTCGTCGCGCGCCGCCGCCAGCATCAGTACCGGGATCTTGATGGCGCCGGGAAAATCGTCCAGCGCCGCGCGGGCCATGGCCTTGAAGGCGGCGGCCGCCCAGCTCACCGTGGGGTGGCCGATCTCGAGATCGGGGCGCGCCTTGAGCACATCGACCGAGCGCATGTAGCGCGTCACGTCGGAGGTCACCGGATTGCCGGCGAACGGCATCTCCGCCGCGGATTTGTCCGAGCGTCGGCCTATCGGCATCTTCCCAAGCCCCAGGAGCTTCAGCGTGCCTGCGAGCCGTGCCATGCCGGCCATCGAGAACGGCTGCCGGTCGAGTCCCACCATCGGCGCTGAGAGGAAGATGCGGTCGAACATCATCCTGTCCCTGAGGCCCGCATAGAGGCTGGCGAGCCCGCCCATGGAGTGGCCAACCAAATAGTAGGGGCCGGGGCAGTCGGGCAGCAGGATCGAGCCGTGGAAGCTCTTGAGGTCGGTCCAGAAGTCGTCGAAATCGTCGACATGCCCGAGCTTTGGGTTGCGGATCAGCCGCTGGCTGCCGCCCTGCCCGCGCCAGTCGAAAGTCGCGACAGCGAAGCCCCGACTCTGAAAATCGGCGATGGTCTCGAAATACTTCTCGATAAACTCCGTCCGCCCCTGCACGAGGCAGATCGTGCCTTTGGCGGCGCCGGGCCCCTTAGGGAAGGTGGCGTAGCGCAGCTTGATCTTGTCGCTGGTCTCGAACACGCCAACCCGGGCACCTTCCGGTACCGGATTGGAGGGGACGACGGCCAAAGACGGCCCATTGGGATCGACGATCGCGTTCATGGCGCGGAAAATAGCGGATTCTCGCGATCGAGGGGACAAAAAGGGAAAAGCCAGCGTTCCGCGAGGAACACTGGCTTTCCTTGGATGAGCCACCGTGCGGGGGGCGGGTGACGGTGGCGCATTCGGTTGTGCCCTGCAGCAGACAGTCAGCACAGTTGCGCTTATAGGAACGGGTGGCTGAACACTCCTTGAGAGGGCCATTCATATTCCGTTCAGCTAGCGACTTTCGTCTGTCTTTCTTCCCCTCTTGAACCCCGAAAATGACCCCCTACATCATGCCTGTCCGCTGGATGATCCAGGGACCGGGACACCCGGGAATGGACTTTCGCCTCGGAGAGGGAGAGTTCGTGGGGCACCCGCTAGCACGTTGCTCACACTGGAGAATGTGAAATGCAGACCATCGATTTTTCCCCCTTCTACCGCTCGACCGTCGGCTTTGACCGCCTGTTCAACCGCCTCGACGGCCTCGTTGGCCAGGAAGCCAAATCCTACCCGCCCTACAACATCGAGAAAGTCGGCGATAACGCCTATCGAATCTCGATTGCGGTAGCCGGCTTCGCCGAGTCCGACATCGTCATCGAGAGCAAGGAAAACAGCCTCTCGATCAAGGGCGCCAAGGCTCCTGAAGGCGAAGAGACCAAGCGTGAATTCCTCCATCGCGGCATTGCCGAGCGCGCCTTCGAGCTGCGCTTCCAGCTTGCCGAATATGTCGAGGTCACGGGTGCTTCGCTCGAGAACGGCCTGCTCCATGTCGAACTGAAGCGCGAACTGCCCGAGTCCAAGAAGGCGCGCACCATCGCGATTTCCGGTGCGACTAAGACCATCGAGGACAAGACGGTCAACTAATTCCGGTCACGACAGCCTGGTCCGCCAGGATGGCGACCGGGTGAACGGAAAGAACGGCGCAGTCCCTCACGGGGCTGCGCCTTTTTGTGTGCCGGGCAGACCCATCGCGGCGCCCCCTCCACTACCCTACGGGCGGTGCCCCTCCCCGCTTTGCGGGTGAGGATCCGCTGGGGCACGACCTCTCCACGATCCTTCCCGCGTGCGGGGGGACCGCAAGGGGGAGGTGACACTCCGGCCGGTGCGTAGGCGCTGGACCTTCCGCATCCGACAGCTGGCCGGTGGGAATATGCTGCCTTCCCAGGAATGACGGCGGGGGATCAGCGTGCTAATCCTCCCCCGATGATCAACTTCGACCCCTACGACCTGCTCGGGATTGCGCGCGGCGCCACAGCGCAGGCGATCAAAAGTGCATATCGGCAGCGGGTGCAGACAGTGCATCCGGATCGGGGCGGCGATCCGGAGATGTTCATCGCAGTGGCGCGCGCGTTCTCGCTGCTCTCCGATCCCGACGCCCGTAAGCTTTATGACGAGACGGGCATCGTCGATGAGAACGCGCTCGAGACGCTGCGCAAGGATGTTGCGGTGATTCTCGCCGACATGTTCGATGCGGCCGTGGCGACGGCGATTGCCACCGGGCTCGGGCTCGACCGCGTCGATTTCGTCGGCCAGATGCGGAGCGCGGTGGAAACCGGACTGGCCGAGGCGCGGCTTTCCGAAACGCGGGCTGGACGCGATATCGGCAGTCTCGATGCACTCCGCAAGCGCGTCCGCCGGCACGAAGAAGGCCGCAACCTTTTCGTCGACCGGCTCGACGCCCAGATCGCCGCCAAGCAGGAAGCCAACCAGGCGACGCGGCGGCGCATCGTCATTCTCGAAATGGCGCGCACGGAGCTGGGCAACTACGCCTCGGAAATCGAACTGGTCGCGGCGCTCGAAGGCAGCCGCTAGTCCGTTCTTGTGCCGCGACGGGCGATGCCGTCATGCGGGCCGAGCGGGCGTTTCGGGGCATCGAGCCAGGCGCCGTTCCAGGCCTTGAACATCTCCATGCGCTCGGGGTTGAGCGGATAGTAGAGCTGGTTACCCGGCTTCTGGTGCTCGCCGATGATGATGAGGTGCACGTCCTCGTCGGAATTGTTGAGGAAGCTGTGGGCGATTCCCGTGCCGGCCGGGAAGGCGACGCAGTCGCCCTCGTTGAGGGCGAAGAGCTCGCCATCGATCCAGACATCGGGTGTTCCGCGCAAGACCAGCACGAACTCTTCTTCCTCGCGCTCGGCATGCGGGAACGAGGTGCGGCTGCCCGGCGGAGTGATCTCATAGTTGATGCCGATGCGGGTCAGGCCGAGTCTCTCCCCCAGCCGGTTGCCCATGCCGCCCATATCCGGGAAACCTCCATCGTGGAACGGCGCCAGCCCCTCCTTGAGATTGCCGATGAAATCCGGTCGTTCTGCTGCCATTTGCGCTCTCCCCTAGCTTGGAGAATGGCCCGCCGAGGGAGAGAGGTCGAGAACTTCCGGGATAGCAGGGAGGGCGTGCTTTTTCCTATTTGGTCAAAAAACCGAAAAACCGGGAGAACGCGGGGGCGCCGGGGGGCGAAGTCCTATTGTTTTCCTATTCTGCTTAGATCATTTCCTACGCTGACACTTCCACATACGGGCAAAAAAGTGGCGGCGACCGCTTGCGAGCAGTTTGGAACTATGCAAATGTAGCCTCGATAGGACAGTACGACTGTCCAATTAGTGAGCCACCGGTCTCCCCGGCTGCGTTTCACACGCCGTTCCGGCTGGACCGCGCTCGAATGCGGAAACGGAGTGGTGGGGCCTTATCGAGCCCGAATGAGCGGCCATTTGGATGCAGAGCCGCTCCCCACTAAATGATTGCGCCGTCGGTTTCGCGCCGTACACTGATGAGTACGGGACGGGGCTTGCGGCGCGTCGAAAGGAATTCAACTCCCGGGTGTATCCCGGGCCCTACGACTGCAACAACGAGGAAATGCACATGGCACAAGCACGGAACGGCTCGCACTCTCTGCCCGTATCGGAAAAAGCCATGGCTAAAAACGATGTGCGGCGGCCGACCTATGACGAAGTGGCGCCCAAGGCCGGCGGCCTCTTCGATCCCATGCGCGAGCACGATGCGTGCGGTGTCGGCTTCATCGTCAACCTCAAGAACAAGCCCAGCCAGAAGATCGTCCAGAACGGCCTTTCGATTCTCGAGAACCTCGAGCATCGCGGCGCCGTGGGCGCCGACCCGCTGATGGGCGACGGCGCCGGCATCATGGTGCAGGTGCCGCACAAGTTCTTTGTGTCCGAAATGGCCAAGCAGGGCATTACCCTGCCCGAGCCCGGCCGCTATGCCGTTGGCTTCATCTTCATGCCGCAGGATGCTGACCTGCGCGCCAAGATGGAGCGCGTCGTGGCGCGCGTCATCGAGGACGAAGGCCAGACCGTCATCGGTTGGCGCGATGTGCCGAGCGACAACTCATCGCTCAGCAAGGCGCCGGAAATCGTCGCCACCGAGCCCTATCACCGCCAGGTCATCATCGGCCGGTCGAGCGACATCGCCGACGAGGATGCGTTCGAACGCAAGCTCTACGTCATCCGCAAGGTGATGAGCGCCAAGATCTTTTCGGCCTTCGAGGGCAAGCCCAACGACTTCTATATCGTGTCGATGAGCTGCCGTACGCTCGTCTACAAGGGTATGTTCCTCGCCGCCCAGCTCGGCGCCTATTACCAGGACCTGCACCATCCCGAGTTCGAGTCGGCGCTGGCGCTCGTGCACCAGCGTTTTTCGACCAACACCTTCCCGAGCTGGCGCCTGGCGCACCCCTACCGGTTCGTTTGCCACAACGGCGAAATCAACACCGTTCGCGGCAACGTCAACTGGATGGCGGCGCGGCAGGCTTCGGTGTCCTCGCCGCTGTTCGGCGGCGACATCGGCAAGCTCTGGCCCATCTCCTATCCGGGCCAGTCGGACACCGCCTGCTTCGACAACGCGCTCGAATTCCTTCTGCGCGGCGGCTACTCGCTGCCGCATGCGGCCATGATGCTTATCCCGGAAGCCTGGGCCGGCAACCCGCTGATGGATGAAGACCGCAGGGCCTTCTACGAATACCACGCGGCCCTGATGGAGCCGTGGGACGGCCCGGCCGCGATGTGTTTCTCGGATGGCATCCATATCGGCGCCACGCTCGACCGCAACGGCCTGCGGCCGGCGCGCTATCTCGTGACGGAAGACGATGAAGTCGTCATGTCGTCGGAAGCCGGCGTGCTGCCGATTCCGGCCGACCGGATCAAGCAGAAGTGGCGCCTGCAGCCGGGCAAGATGCTGCTGATCGATTTGAAGCAGGGCCGCATCGTTTCGGACGAAGAGATCAAGAAGGAACTCTCGACCGCGCACCCCTATAAGCAGTGGCTCGGGCGCACCCAGATCGTGCTCGAGGAACTGCCGGCCGTTCACTACGAGCCCAAGACTTCGGACGTGCCGCTGCTCGATCGCCAGCAGGCCTTCGGCTACACGCAGGAAGACCTCAAGCTGATCCTGCCGCCCATGGCCGTCACCGGCCAGGAAGCGGTGGGCTCGATGGGCACCGATACGCCGATCTCGGCCATGTCGAACAAGTCCAAGCTGCTCTACACCTATTTCAAGCAGAACTTCGCGCAGGTCACCAACCCGCCGATCGACTCCATCCGCGAAGAGCTGGTGATGAGCCTGGTCTCCTTCATCGGGCCTCGGCCGAACGTGCTGGACCTCTCGGGTGGTAGCAAGCGGCAGCGCCTCGAAGTGCGCCAGCCGATCCTGACCAACGAGGATCTCGAGAAGATCCGCGCCATCGGCGGCATGGAGGACAACCCGTTCCGTTCTAAGACGCTGGACATCACCTATCCGCTGTCGGAAGGCGCGGCCGGGATGAAGGCGGCGCTCGACCAGCTGTTCTCGGATGCCGAGATGGCCGTCCATTCGGGCGACAACATCATCATCCT